>CAMZLP010000076.1 GCA_947311535.1 uncultured Deinococcota bacterium
GGTAACTCTCTCTTAGAGCTAATAAAACCTTTGGTAACAATCTACCTGCTGCACTTCTAAAACTAGCAATTCTTAGGGTTGCAGTAATATCTGCCTTATTAGCACAAAGTTCTTGAAAAAGAGCTTGGGGCAAGGCTTTTTGACCGCGGTAGATTTGGTGCCAGAGTAACCGAAATTGGAGAAAAAGTTGCTTTGCATGCAAGGGCAATTTCAAAAAGTGAAGATGCTATTTTTCAAGAACTTTGTGCTAATAAGGCAGATATTACTGCAACCCTAAGAATTGCTAGTTTTAGAAGTGCAGCAGGTAGATTGTTACCAAAGGTTTTATTAGCTCTAAGAGAGAGTTACCCTAATATTACAGTGCAGTTAATCGAAGTTGATTTACTAGACAGCCAAGATAGAACCAAAGAGCAACTATTAACTCAACATATTGCTGATATTGCCTTTTTAGAAAACAATATTCCTGATAATAGATTGCTAATTTGGAGTTTGCTTAAAGACCCATTTATGGCAGTTTTACCAAATGATGATAAGCGTGAAATAATGTCTTGGGAAGCCTTAGAAAGTGAAAACTTTATATTTTCTGAATGTGTTTTTTGCAGTGAGCGTTTAAATAATCAGCTAGCTAGTTTGAGTAATAATGTTGAACCTAGCTTTAGAGTAAAAGAAGACTCGACAATATTGCGTATGGTTTCGCAGGGTTTGGGCATGGCCGTAATGGCTCAACTGGCAATTGATGAATTACCCGAAAATGTAAAAATAGTGCCTATGGATAGTCTGCTCGAGCGTGATATTAGTATTGCTATTGCTCCAGAAAATCTCAAAATTCCTGCAATTAGAGTGTTCTTAAACTTATTGAAAGAAACATATCCTGATAGCGAAATACCAAGCTTAAACCTAAAATGAGCCCGTTAATAAATTATTTATAGTAATTTATGGATTAAAGTACAGTAATTTGGCAACAAATATGCCAGAATAGCTCATGACTAAAAAAACAAAAGCAAGAACAATTGCTAGTGCTGGTATGGATATGGAACGTGCTTTAGTTTTAGACACTGTCCGGGTGACAGAGCAAGCAGCTATTGCTGCAAGTAGAGTTTCTGGTATGGGTGACTCTGACCTTGTTGATCAAGCAGGTGTTGATGCCATGCGTAAAGTGCTCAATGAATTAGATATTGATGGTGAAATTGTAATTGGTGAGGGTGAACGTGATGAAGCTCCAATGCTTTTTATTGGTGAAAAAGTAGGCCTAAATACCGAACGAGCTTGGAAAGTGGAAATTGCTGTTGACCCAGTAGAGGGAACCGATATTGCTGCTCGTATGATTAATAATGCCGTAGCTGTAATTGCTATTGCTGAAAAAGGTGGTTTGTTTCATGCCCCTGATACCTATATGGAAAAGCTAATTGTAGGGCCACCAGCAGCTGGTAAGGTTGATATAACTTGGCCAGTAGCTGCTAACTTACGCAGTGTTGCTATGAGTATAGAACGCAAAGTACGTGACTTAACCGTAGTTATTTTAGATAGAGAACGCCATAAAGGATTAATTCAAGAGGTGAGAGATGCAGGAGCAAGAGTAAAACTAATTGGTGATGGTGATGTAATTGCTGCAATTTCGGCTGCAGTGCGCGGTACCAATGTACATGCAGTTATGGGTACAGGTGGTGCGCCAGAAGGAGTATTAGCGGCAGCAGCCCTAAAATGCCTTGGTGGTGAGATACAAGGACGCTTTGTACCCCGTAACCCAGATGAAGAAAAAAGACTAAAAGCTATGGGAGCAAATACCGAAAAAATATATTTCACCAATGATTTGGCTCCAGGCAAAAATATAGTTTTTAGTGCTACTGGTATTACCAATGGGGATTTATTACAAGGCGTTAAGTTCTTTAAAGATGGGGCACGTACTCATACTGTGGCTATGGGTTACAAATCCAAAGTAATTCGTTTTTCGGATACTATTCATCTTTTATCAGATGGGGCTCGAGTCCAACACATTAATATTAAATAAGAGCTTGTTTTTGTTTTAAGATGCTTAGAAAATTATCTAGCCAAACTAGCTCAGCCCTAATACCTGAAATACTATAAGCAAACATTTCTTTTATAAACGCTTGCTTAGGAGATTGAGCTTTTAGTTCTAAAGACTTGAGTTTGTCTTTTTGTTTGTGTTTATAAGTATTTAAAGCTAATATTGCTTCTTCGTTGTTCAAAACAGCTAAGTTAGCCAAGCCTAGCAAGATAGAGCCACCAAATTTAGGTGTGCTAAGAATTTTTAAAACATTTTCCTTTAAAACTATTTTACCCTCTTTGCTAATACTATAAACTTTTTTTGCCGAGCCACGGTTAGCTTCTTTTAATTCCCAGATAACTAAATTAGCTTTATCAAGTCTTTTTAAGACATAGTAAATTGATGAAAAGGCAATATTAGTCCATTCTCTAATTCCACGCTTCTCTATTAGCTCTTCAATTTCGTAACCATGCCTAGGTTCTTCATTAATCAAGCCTAGTACTACCAGTTCTATTTCACTCATTTAAAAGGCTGCCTGATTATGGTTTTTAGTTTTTCAGCTGCAGTACGCCTAGGATCACTTAGGTATATCTCATGATGCTTGCCAGATAGTTGCTTGCCCAAATCGTCAATATGCTTGTGTATTCTCTGAATTGTTGGGGCTTCGTCAGCATAGGGGCCAATATACATAATCTGAGCACTTTGACCTTCACTGAAATGTTCAAATCTTAGTTTATCTAGTGCCAAATCCCCTTTTTTGTCTTTTACAGCTATAATAGCCTTTTGGACTAATTCTTCACTTATATACTCAGGTTGCATTATCATAATCGTCCATTGCCAAGCATCTTTATTGTCTGGGCTAAAGTCTGCCATATTTTTTGTCCACCACAATGCCTCTAATGGCAAAACAACATAGTCTGCTTGGCCAGTTTTTTTAATCATAAATTTTAGACTATAAGAAACG
The DNA here is from genome assembly GCA_947311535.1 of uncultured Deinococcota bacterium. Classification (GTDB taxonomy): domain Bacteria; phylum Deinococcota; class Deinococci; order Deinococcales; family Trueperaceae; genus CAMZLP01. The sequence goes on from CAMZLP010000076.1 coordinate 2,970, forward strand.
GCATATAGGCTTTCTACTGCCAGAGCATAGCTAGGAGAGGTATTTGGGTTACCTTGGCCATCTATCATTAAAAAGTTCATGGCGGGTATTGTGATAACTGAGATATCTTTTTTTGATGGATTATATAAATGTTTGAGTGTTTTTTTAAAATCAATTTTTGACATATTAGCTCCTTTTATTCTATAAATAGAATACTCTATATATAGAATAAAAACAAATAAATAAAGGCCTTAAGATTAAGGGCTTTGAAAGTTTTTAAAAGAATTGAGGAATAATCTCAGTTTTAATACCCCAAATTCCGATGGCTATAATAATAATTCCTGATATTCTGGTGAGCCAGCCATGGTTTTTGTTGAGCCAGCCGGTAGTACGTCGTTGAAGTGGCATAGCAAATAAAGGCAAGACCACCAGTGGCAAACCAAAACCAATGCCAAGGTTGTTGATTTGTGCGGCAATGCCATAAAAAATGTTCAAGGCTTAGAAGGAATTTTAGGCTTGGCAAAGATTTATTTAAGTGAAGAAAATCTTGAGCAAGCAATGCTTTTATTAGAAGAAATTTTTGAATCTGATAAAGATGGCAAAGCTGCTGCGGAAGCCTATTATGTTTTATCTGCTTATTATGAGCGAAAACAAGAACCAGGCCGAGCCCTAAAGTTTTATAAGAAATACAGTGAATTAAAACTAAAAAGCACAAAAAATAATGCTGAATTAAATATATATAGCAATAGCCTTACTTATGAGCTTAAGGATGTTTTAAAAGATTTAAAATAGAAGCTAGTCTACTAGGTATTTATTGAGTAAGGCTCGAGCCTGATCTGGAATAGCCATTGGGCGTTGCGTGCCATAATCGAATAGGACAATTACAGATTTTGTAGCGCTAGCAATTTCGCCGTTAGCGATAATATCTTGCTTGATAGTAATACTGGTATTACCAATTTTGATTACGCTAGTTTCCACATATATTTCATCTTTTAAATCGGCTTGTTTTAAAAAGTCCAAATCAATATGTGCCAGAATCAAATTATTATTTTGCTTGATTACATTAAAGAAAAAGTCAACTCTTGCTTGCTCGGCATATAAGGAAAAAGCAATATTACTTAAGTGTCCAAAAGCATCGCTATCAAAAAAACGAACTTGAATATCAGTTTTATGGGTCATTTATGAAAAGTCTTCTCGAGCTAAGTCTTTGCCAATACTGGCTCTAATTTCTTCTTGACTAGGAAAGTTAAGCCAAGAAGCAAGCGTATTATTAATTTCTTTAGGCCATTCTTTGTCAAGTTCTTTTTTGAGAATTTTTATAATACTTGATAGCTTCTGACTTTTTGCGCCAGCGGAAAACTTAATATGTAAATCATTTTTTAAATAGATAGTTAATTTGTTCATATTTTCCTTTTTAAATTAGCATATATAGATTGTTTAATCAATTTATATTTTGGCATTTCGGGCAAAAATGGGTGCTTCTTCCACCCAAAATAATACGCTCAATCTCTGTTTTGCAACGTGGACATGGCTCGCCGGTATGGCCATAAACATTAAGCTGATTAGCGTATTCACCAACTTCACCCGAGACAGTGCGGTAATCGTTTAGGGTAGTACCTTGGGCCTCTATACTTGCTTGCAAGATTTCTATTATGGCTTTGCGCAGTCTTTTGACCTTAGCCAAAGAGATGTCTTTTGCTTTTGTCTGTGGGTTTATTTTTACCTGCCACAAGGCCTCGTCAACATAGATATTACCCAAGCCAGCAACGGGTTTTTGGCTTAAGAGATAAGTTTTTAGGGCAGTATTAGATTTTTGTAAAGCTGTAAAAAACTGCTTGTTTGTAAACTGCTTGCTAAAAGGTTCTGGCCCCATTTTGTGCAAAGTTGGCATAGATTTGTAATCTTTGGCTTTTACTACCAAAAAACGACCAAAACGGCGAACATCTTGAAAATAAAGACTATTGTTTTCCAGCTCTAATTTTACCCGAACATGTTTTTCAAATTCTTTAAAGGCAATGACCCCAGTCATACCTAGATGAATAATTAGCTCCAAATTATTGCTCAGTTCCAAAATTAAGAATTTACCCCTGCGGTTTACGCTTTTTATAGTTTGCCCGATTGCCAGCTCTAGGTCTTGGTATTTTTTAGCGGGTATTGCGTCTACTAGGCTAGCAGATAGGATTTTTTGATTAACTAGGATAGGCTCGAGCTCGAGCCTAACAGTTTCTACTTCTGGCAGTTCGGGCATTTATTAGTGCTCACCTTTATAAACATATCTATAAGGGCTTTCTTGATAATTTTTCAAAATATCTTGCCAAAATTTTTCTAAGCTATTAAATTCAGTATCTTTTACCAACTCTTCATTAAAGCTCATTTTTAATGCCTGATAGGCTAAATCCTGCCGGTTGTTGTATAAATATGGAAGACTTAAACCCAAGGTGCTACACAAATGATCTGGCCCTTGGTCATAGCTGTAGTCTGGGTTCTGATTTTGTTCTAAAACTTGGCTTAAATAATAAACAATATCTTGCATACTTGTTTGAGGATAGTCAGGGTTGGCAATATCATAGTATTCGCCGCCCCATTCCCATACTATGCTTGGCAATGCTGAACCTGCAAAAGAGCAATATCTATAAGCCCAAGAGCTATCACAGCCTATAATTTCAGTAATACCGTCATCATTTAAATCTTTAAATTCTACTGGGCATTCCGAAAAATCATCAAAAATCATTTCATTAGTATTGCCAAATTCAAAAATTTTAGTACCGCTACAACAATGTGCCCCACCCGAGAAGGTAGTAATTATTATGTCGGCAATACCGTTTTGGTTTATATCAAGCTTTGGGCTATCTATTACTTCTATTGTTGCCTGCTCAAATTGCAACAGCACTATTCCGTCTGGGTCAATAATACGCAAAGCTTGCCCAAACATAGAATCTCGCTCATGTCCCCAGAGTTCTATAGTATTGCCAACTAGTTGCTGGCTATCAATTAAAACAGTGTACGGTCCCCACTCAGTATTTTCAAAAATAGGTGGGTTACTAAATTGAGCCAAAGCGGTGCTAATAAATAGTACTAAGAATAATATTTTTTTCATATTTTGATTATAGCTTAATGTGGATAAGTGATTGTACCCTCATAAAGTGCCCTGCCAACTATTGCACCCTCTAGCCCAATATCTTTATAGATTTTAATATCATCGTCACTAGCAACACCGCCACCAGCTACAATCTTATGAGGAAAGCTTTCACGTATTTTCATTACTGGCTCTGGGTTTACACCTTGCAAGGTTCCGTCACGGCTAATATCAGTATAAATAATATGTTTTATACCCTGCGATAACGACCTTTTGGCTAGCTCAATTGCCGAAATATTGCTATATTCCTGCCAACCCTTTACAGCCACAAGGCCATCTTTGGCGTCTATAGAAATAATGATTTTCTCGGGGTCAAATTCTTGCACTAATTTCTCTACAACCTCGGGTTTTGTAATTGCTATTGTGCCCAAAACTATTTGTTCAACGCTCTTTAACCATTCTTTGGCAACTTCAAATGAGCGTATACCGCCACCAATTTCAATCTTGGCATCTATATTGTTGGCAATATCTTTTATTATCTCTCTATTATTGCCGCTGCCTATGGCAGCATCTAAATCTACCAGATGCAGTCGTTTTGCTCCTAAGCTATGCCAATGCTTAGCAGCTTCTAAGGGGCTCTCAAAATAAATGGTTTCTTTGGCAGGGTCACCTTCAAAAAGCCTTACAGCTTTGCCGTTTTGGATATCAACACAGGGGATTAGTTCAAACATTTCTTGATTATAACCCTTAAATAATAGCTGACCTAGCGTATCTATATATATAGACAACTGGAAAATTCGTATGACTATGTCAAAACCCCAAAAAATTCCCAACATTACTATTTATTGTTAGAATTGGCATTAAGACCTGTCCATACCGTTGTTTTCATATACGCTAAAAAAAAGAAAAACAACTAATGGAGAAGCAGTAAAGGCAGTAAAGGATTTTCATCATACTTTACTTAGGGTTTTAGGTAGGAATCATCAAATTAATTACTTGTTGGTTTAGGGGTAGGGAATGACAGAACTAAGGCTTAATTATAATTAAATATAATACTTGACAAAAAACTAGAGGAGGGTATAATTATAGTTTGAATTTACTATTAAAGGAGGTGAACCATGCAAGCGATAACAAACAATGAAATGCAGGCTATGTTTAAGATGGGATCGTATTTTCTTGAGGTCAATAGGACACCATCATGGAATTGGATGAGTCGACATGTTGGTGAGGATGTAGCTCGTGGGATTGCAGAAGAGCTAGTTGCAGCTTGCCATGCAAAATAATACCAGCTCATTAAAAAATAGATTTATCCTGATAGCAAGTGCCTTTATGGGTGCTCTTTCGGGTGCATTATCTATGTTTATATTGACTTGGGCTTCAAGTGAATATGGAGCTGTGGCGATAGGCAGTACTTTATTAGCAGGTATGCTACCCAGTATTTTATTGACGCTATTTTCAGGAACTTTGGCAGATAGGATCGAGCCACGTAGGGCACTTGCCTTTAGTTCGATTACTCGGGCTCTTGTTCTTTTAATGATTGCAGGAGTTCTAGTATTTTACCCAGGCCCCTTTGTGTTTATAATCGGTAATCTAGTTTTGAATCTAATCGGAAGTTTATTTGCTGGTTCATATTCTGTTATTCCACCTGCACTTTTTAAAGACGCTGACTTGCTTCGGTTAAATGCAAATATTAATTTAACAGGCGATATCGCACATTTAATTGGCCCCTTACTAGCTGCCGCTATATTGACCATTGGTAAAGCACCTTTAGTTTTTGTTTTTGAAGCACTACTATTAACAACATCAGGGAGTTTGCTGCTACTTTTACCCCATATCCCCCGGCCCGGTTTAAAGGATAAGCTAAATTCCAAGTTTGTACTTGCGGGTTTTAATTATATTATAAAAGCTCCGAAAGTGTTTAGATTGATTGTATTTTTTGCCGTCACAAATATCTTTACGGCAGCCTACCAAGTAGCTATACCGATTTTTAGTAATAATATTGGTGGCGCTACTGCATATGCAGCATTGTCAACCGCAATGAATCTTGGCATACTAATATCAAACCTTTTATTGTCTAGTATTTCGATTCGGGCAACTGAGGCAATAATTTATACAACCAGTGCTATTGAAGGCCTAAGCTTATTTGGGTTAGCGATGACTAATCGTTTAAATACGCCCTTACTGGCTTATGCTGGACTTAACGATGCAATGGCAAATACTAATGGAACATTATTTACGACTTGGTTGCAGAGGTCGGTCCCATCAGATTTATTAGGAAGGGTATTTGCAGCAATGAGTAGTACTGCTATGTTGCTAACACCCTTGGGCTTTATATTTGCGCCATTAATTATTGGACAATTAGGAGCAGTACGACTTATTTATTTGTTAGGTTTTACCACATTTGGAATTTCCCTACTTGCAGTTTTGCTATTATTTGTTATAGGAAAGCAGGACAAAGACAGTTCTTAAGTATTTTTGTTAAGGAGATTTAGAGGACGGATAAATTTATTAATACAATTGGCTTTTTTCTTTGATTTTTCCTAGTCTTTCAGTATAAGTGAAGCTACTACCAGATTTTTATTGGGATAATAGGATTGGCAATCAGGAATTTTATATAGATTTATAAACTCTAGTTTAAGATTTCAAACTGCATATTTTTTAGGCTGTGCTATTATTTTGCAGTATTGTAGCGTTTTAGCTACTTAAATAATTTTTTTGGAGATTTATATAATGTCTTTTCCACCACCATTTTACCGCTGGAGACCGCACCCTTGGCATGGGCTCGAGGTTGGACCTAATCCACCCAGCATAGTAACCGCATATATCGAAATTACCCCGTTTGACTTAGTTAAATATGAAGTTGATAAAACAACAGGCTATTTAAAAGTAGATAGACCACAAAGAACCTCTTCACAACCACCAACCTTGTATGGTTTTATTCCACGCACTTATTGCGGTCAAAGAACCGCTAAACTTTCGCCAAAATCAAAACAAGGTGACGGTGACCCTTTGGACATTTGTGTTTTGAGTGAGAGACCTGTTGACAAGTCTGATATTATTTTATCTGCTCGAATTGTAGGTGGTTTGCAAATGATAGACCACGGTGAAGCAGATGATAAAATTGTAGCTGTTTTAACTAATGACAATGTTTGGGGAAGTGTTAAAGATATTAAAGATTTACCCGAGGTTTTAATTGAAAGGTTAAGGCATTACTTTTTGACCTATAAGCTTATACCCAGTGAAGAGCTTGAGGTTTCTATAGACAAGGTTTATGGACGAGTCCATGCAGAAAAGGTTCTAAAGGCTACTATGGAAGACTATATTGACGTATATGGCGGCTAAAAAAATACTAAAAAAGCCTATTATTTAAATAATAGGCTTTTGAAATATAGTTTTAATATTTAAACAAACACGTCAACTCTATCGAGTTTGAGAGTGAGTAGATAATAGAAGGTCGCACGTGATTTAAATTTATCAGTTTTCATTTCGGCGCATACTTCTTCAATAGCTTTATCAGCTTTATCTGAATCGGTGAAGCCTAGCTTTTTAATAATAAAATTCTTTTTAACGGTTGCCAATTCACTTTCTTGGCCGCAAGCAACATGCTTTGCATCTTTTTTACTAAGCACTAAACGATAAGTTTTAACAATTGCTTTTAGTAAATCTTCATTGACTTTTTTATCAAATTTCTTAACATTCTCTAAAGCAGCATCATACATAAAAATCCCAATCCCTTCTAGGTATAGTTTTATCGATAAATTTGTTACCAATATTGACCTAGACAAGGGATTATAACAAATTATTGAGACTTATGGAAAAGTCGTATGACCACCAGGAACA
>CAMZLP010000077.1 GCA_947311535.1 uncultured Deinococcota bacterium
ACCAGTTGCGCCAGTAGCACCAACAGGACCAGCAGGACCAGCAGGACCAGCAGGACCTTGAGGACCAGGAATTACAGGAATCTCAAATGACTGTCTACGACCACAAGATAGACGGATTTCGACATCTTGGGTATTTGGGTTTGCATTAGCAGGGTCAATAATATTGAGCCTGACTGTACCAATTAGACTGGAGGCGGCATTGTCAGGACAAATGGTTCTAATTTCCATTAGGTCACGATCATCAATACCTTGAATATCAATAAAACCAGAGTAAGAAACAATTGTTAACCACTCTGCGCCTCTAACTACTTCAGCAACATAACGAATTGCGGAAGTGTTTACATTGCGCCAAACAAAAGTTGAATTGCGCGCTTCTCCTATTGATGACGTAATGTCATATATAGGAGTAGATTGTGTTCTTGGTACATCAACTACTAGTTGTTGCGCTACTACACTTTGCAGTAACATTAAGACAGCAACAAGTAAGCTATACCATGTTATACGGTTTCTAATCATAAAGATTGAACCCTCCCTTTCCTTCTTTTAAAACTTTGCAATGCAGACACAGGGCTGCAAAGAGCAAACAAAATTAAACTACCTTCTGTAATTGACCTGAATTTGTTCAAAACTCACATCCCCCAACAAGGCATTAATTAAGGTGTTTATCCTACTTTAGGAAAGTAAAATAAAACAACCTGGTGCCTACAATCCAAATAATCCTAACACAAATATTTGACATTTCCAATGACTGATAACCAAAAATACTCATTGAAAAAAGGGTTTTTTATTGGCTTAAGCGCTTATTATCATTTTTATGTCTAAATTGATAAATTTGAGCTTTAATGAAAAAGAAACTTGATTATTTAAAAAAAGGTAGTTAAAAGAGTCCTTATTTTGCTGAAAATTTGTAGTATTAATAAGGATGTCAAGTTTGTTTGAAATTAGAAAAAGAATTTTGGGACCACTTAGGCTCGAGCTGAACTCAAATTGTCAAGATACTGCTGTTGTAGGCGGGATAGAAAAACTAGTTAATATTATAGGCAAACCTTTAAAAGATATAAGAGCTCTTGTAGAAAATTATGCTGAATTAGATTGTGAAAAAAGAAAAGAAAAAATAAAAGAGGCTATATATATTATTGAAACTGCCCTTAGTGAGCAAAAAAAACTTGATGAAGATAGGCTCGAGCCTGAGCAAAATATTGGTACACGAAAAGATAAAAGTACAAAAAATCTTAATCTAACGAGCCAAGATATTTTGAATCAAGAACTAAGCACTAAAGCTATAGGATTAGCTGCTCAGGCCCCTAAAAAGCTAGCTACAATCGCTATAAAGACCTACAGGGAGCTACTTACTCACTATCCACGTAGATATGAAGACCGCCGTGCTTTGCCGCATTTTGCAGCTCTGCAAGAACAAGAAAGTGCTACGGTAAGCGCCACTATTAGTGGCCGAAAAGCAATAAAAGCCAGATCGGGCATGGCAATAGTAAGGGCATTTTTAGAAGATGATTTTGGAGCTAAATTAACAGCTGTATGGTTTAATCAAGCTTGGATAGAAAAACAATTGTTCCCAGGACAGAAGATAATTGTTACGGGAAAGTTAAAAAGACAAGGGCGTAAATTAGAATTAAATGTTGAACATTTTGAACTTGATGAGGATAGCGAATCGTTATCTATTAATAGAATAGTTAGCATTTATCCAACTACTCAAGGCTTGTCTCAGGCTTATATTAGACGTTCTATTTTTCAATTATTAAATGAATTACCTAGAATTCAAGACTATTTACCGAAAAGCATTATTGATAAAAATTCATTATTAACATTAGATGCAGCTTTGCGCGAAATTCATTTTCCTAGTTCTGAAAAACAGTTACAAAAAGCAATTAGAAGGCTAAAATTTGACGAATTTTTGTTCTTAGAACTGCGAGTTTTATTAAATAGAGATACAAGCTTATTGGGCAAAAGCTTCAAAAATGCCAAAAAGCATTTAGAAAAATACCTCGAAATACTGCCTTTTGAAATGACTAAAGCTCAAAAAAGAGTGATAAAAGAAATAATTTCAGATATGTCTGAGCCAAAACAAATGGCTAGATTATTGCAAGGTGATGTTGGTTCTGGCAAAACTGCGGTAGCAGCAGCGGCTATATATATAGCCATAAAAAACGATTATCAAGCTGTATTAATGGCTCCTACCGAGATTTTGGCAAGGCAGCACTTTATTAACCTAAGTGAATATTTGTTTCCTTTAGGTATAAAGCTTGAGCTATTAACAGGAACAATGAAAGCCAAAGACCGCCGAGAGGCAAGAGAGCGATTAAAATCTGGCCAAGCTGATTTGATTATTGGTACTCATGCTTTAATACAAGAGGGGGTGGAATATAAAAAGCTTGGTTTAGTAGTAATTGATGAAGAGCATCGTTTTGGGGTAGAACAACGCCGTAAATTATTAGAGGATTTACCAGATGTTTTGGTCATGAGCGCTACACCAATACCAAGGTCTTTGGCACTTACTCAATATGGTGACTTAGAATTATCTATTATTGATGAATTGCCACCAGGGCGTAAAGCAATTAAAACAAAACTAATGAATGCTTCTAAAAGACGAGAGGTTTATAGATTTGCTTGGGGTGAAATCACAAAATCTAGGCAGGTTTATTTGGTTACACCGCTAATAGAAGATAGTGAAGCCTTAGAAAATATTGTTTCTACTACTCAAATGTTTGAAGATTTGCAGCAAATAATGCCAAAAGCTTGCCGTATGGAAATGTTACATGGCAAAATGCATGCTAGCGAAAAAGAAGAAATTATGGAGAGTTTTCGTAAACATGAGTTTGATATGCTGGTTTCTACCACTGTTATTGAAGTTGGGGTTGATATTGCTAACGCCAGCGTAATGATTATAGAAAATGCCGAGAGATTTGGCTTGTCACAACTTCATCAGCTAAGAGGGCGAGTAGGCAGGGGGGAATATGAGAGCTATTGTATTTTGGTAGCTGGCGACCGAAGTAAAAAGACCCAACATAGACTAGAAGTAATAGAAAAATACACAGATGGATTCATAATTGCCGAAAAAGATTTGGAATTAAGAGGCCCTGGTGAGATACGTGGTACTCGTCAATCTGGTATGCCTGATTTGATTTTAGGTGATTTAAAGCAGGATATAGACATAATAGAAAAAACCAGAGATTTGGCAATACGAATGCTTAAGGCTGACCCTAAGTTAAATGCTAACTGGGCTAAGAGGTTAAAGAGCGAGCTTAGGCGTAGGAGTGATGCGGTGGGGTTTCGGCAGATTATTTAGTTGCTTATTTGCAAACAGGGTTCAAGCTTTAGCTAGTCCGACCGCTTTGCAAATTTTGAAGCGGCATTTTTAGGATTTGTTTTGATTCCTTCAAACAAAGGGATTATATCTAGCATAAAAGACTGCATTCTTTGATTTAGTTCTTTTACTCTGTTTTTTATTGGGATTACCTTGATAGGGTGCTGCTCTAGGTATAAATTTTGGTTTAGCTCGAGCCCAAAGCCAGGAATACTGTTAGGATTTTTGGGGTCACTTAGGCGTTTGGCAACACCTGCATTATTAAATGGGTCATTTATTAAAACTTCATCAGGTACGTCGCTATCTTTAATTATATCTTTAAAGTTTTTGTATAAAACCTCTACTAAGTTTTGAGCTAAGCTTGCAGGAACAGAAATATGTTCTTTAGTTGATTTTGCCTCACCATTGCTTTTGCCATTAGTTATAAAACTGAGAGCAGGGCGCTTCGTGCCGACATCTGGGCCAATTAGCGGGCCATTAGGGCTCATAGCATGGGCACTAATGAAATATAAGATTTCATTTTTTGCAATAATTCTGTCTAAGCTGGCATGATAGGGGTCATAATATCTAGCTAGGCGTTCTTCTAGCATATTTTTAGTAAATTCAAAACCCTCGCAATATAAGCTTTTGGCATCAAAATCGGTAATTTTTATTACCCCATTCATACCGCCCGTGTCACGCATGCGATTTAGGTCAACTACAAACCGTGAAACTGTGGCATTTACAATATGGGCATTGGGGATAAAAAAGATTTCGTCAGTTAGGGGGTCACCTTGTTTAAATAGATGATTTAAGCGTTCTTGGCGTTTTTCATAATCATGCACGCCCTCAGCTAGCATTTCTGCCAAAATATGAAACGGAGCGTGACCTGAACTATGAGGGGTATCAATGAGGATTGGTAGTGACATAGCATAAGATTATAAATGATTTTGGTGGTTTTGACTGTGTGTAGTTTCTTTTAAAGAGCAAGAAAGTCTAAGAATGTTTAAAAAAGCTAATTGACCGTAATGCTTTCGGGTCAAATATCCCTTTTGCTTTTCTATTTACTCTGTAAAAATCAAGTATCAAAGAATCGGAGATAAGCATGTTTAAAAATTTAGGATATAGTTTGACAGTTTTATTATTATTTAGTGTAAGCCTTGCTCAAATTGATAGCAGCAAATACGATAAATTCTTTAAAGGTCAATTGACAAGCATTGATGAAGTATTAGAAGAGGGTGAACACTATGACTTTTATGACTTTAACTTTAAAAAAGGTCAGGAAATAAGTTTTGAACTCTCTAGTGATGATTTTGATACCTATTTGTTCTTAGTAACCCCAGAAGGCCCTAGTTTTGATGCTGATGATTATAAAAGCGAAGATGCTAAATTTGTAACTCGCTTAGCTATACCAATTGCTGCTGATGGGCCTTATCAGATTGTTGTGACAAGCTTGCACGCTCATGAAAAAGGTGACTATATTCTAGGTGTGAACATCAAAGAGGATTTTTATCAAGATTTTGTAACTGGCACTATAGAAGCACCCGATAAAACTTTGGAAGAAAATCATTTTTATGATGAATTTAAGCTAACAATCTCTGAGGGTGAAATAGTAACTATGGCTTTGATTTCACCAGATTTTGATACCTTATTAAAACTAACTATGCCAGATGGGAAAATCTTATCTAGTGATGATATTGACGGCCAAATTGGCTTCTCAAGGCTCTCTTTTATTGCCGAAGAAAGTGGTATTTATAAAATATTTGTAAGCTCTAGCTATGTAGGTGAAGTAGGGGTATACCAATTATCTATTGCCTATAGCAAATAACTAAGATTGGTTTTTAATTAAGAATAGTTAACTTAAGGTTTTTTAAAAAGTGCTATACTGCCTTTGGAAATTTTTTAAGGAGTTGTTCTTGATTATGGTAATAAAATTTAAAATTGTTAGAAATATTTTTTTGTTGTTAGCTTTTAGTAGCTTTGCTACTTCTTTTGCCCAAGAGTTGTCTTATGACAAGGTATTTGATGGAGAGCTAGTTGAAAGAGATGATACTCTTGAAACTGGTGAGTACAGTGATACTTATACTATGCGTTTGAAAAAAGGACAAGATGTTACATTTGTTATGACTTCTAGTCAAATAAAAACTTATCTTATTGTTGTAGCCCCAGATGGCAAACAATACGATGTTGGCGATGGGACAGAAGATGAAGCATCATTAGGTTCTGAAACAAGCCTGACCATTCCAATTAGTAAAAATGGCAAATATGAAATCACTGCTACTAGTTATAATGTTGGTGAACTAGGTTCTTATAGTGTGGGTGTTGCTATTAAAAAAGGAGTCTATTCTGATTTTTCTACGGGTATGTTAGTCCAGGGTGATACGCAATTTGAAAATGGTGAATACTTTGATACAACAGAATTTAATTTTGAAGAAGGCGAAAGAGTTAGTATAGCTATTTTGTCTGATGCTGATGGCTTTGATACCTATTTATTAGTTGAAACCCCTGATGGACAAACTTTAACAAATGATGATTTTCCAGAGGGCAATTCTAATACTTCACGAATAGAATTCGTTGCCACCCAATCTGGAACTTATGTTGTAATGATAAGCTCTTATGATGTTGAAGAAATTGGCAATTATATACTTGCCGTTGGACGTAAAAAGCCTTAACTGCTTGTAAGCTATTTAAATCTAGTTATAATTACAGACTCAAAAGGGGGTTGTTTTGTAATGAAAACTAAATTGATTGGCATTTTGCTTATTTTATCTTTTGGTTTTGTTTTTGCGCAAAATACTGGTTCCTTTCGCTATGCTTATGAAGACTCTAATAGTGATTTGTACCGAGAATATGCCCAAATACTTAGCCAGCGCCAGTTTTTTGAGACTATTGCAGGAAATTTAAATGCCGCAATTGCTTTGCCATATGATATTGGTTTGGTAGCTGTGCAGTGTGATACTACAAATGCATTTTGGTCACCAGATAACAAGGCTATTGTAGTTTGTTACGAGATGTTAGAAATATTGATAGATGCATTTAGAAGAGATATTAGCAATCAGCAAGAACTATCAAATGCGGTATTTGGAGCCTTGGAATTTATCTTTTATCATGAATTGGGGCATGCCCTAATTGATATTTTTAATATACCCTCGACAGGTAGAGAAGAAGATGCAGTTGATCAGTTTTCAACTTTATTTTTGCTAGATACCGATGTTGGTATTGCTTCGGCTTTATCGGGCGCTAGCTTTTTTTATAAAATTGGTCAAGCAAGTGGTGGCTCAGTTCAAGATTTGGCATTTTGGGACGAACACTCTTTAAATCAACAAAGATTTTATAATATAGTTTGCTTGGTTTTTGGCTCTGACCCTAACCGATATCAGAACCTAGTTTTACAAAATTCAAAAGGCTTTTTACCAGGTAATGGTAGTGGTATTTTACCAAAAGAACGTGCGGTGCGCTGCCCTAGCGAATATGCAGATATTAGTAGAAGTTGGAATATCTTGATTAATGACTATGTGGCATTTAAAAATAACCCAAATAATAATCAAAATACAAATGCTTCGACAAATCCACCAGTGACGACAGCACCAGTAGCTAGCCCACCCACAAATCCTGTATCACACCCTGTTGCAAATAACCAGGCTAATTATGAAACCTATAATGGTAATTTAGCTACTAATGATTCAACTTTAGATAATGGTGAATATCTTGATCTCTATGAGCTCGAGCTGATAGCAGGTCAAGAAGTAAATATAGCTTTGGCATCTAATGATTTTGATACTTACTTAATTGTTCAAAGCCCAGAAGAGATAAGCTATGAAAATGATGATGCAGCAGAAACAACTGCTCAATATTCATCAAATATAACTATACCTGTAATTGTTAGTGGCACTTATAAAGTTGCTGTAACCAGCTATGAAGCTGCTAGCCAAGGTGCTTATCAATTAGTAATTAGCAAACAAAATGATGTTTATGATGGTTTAAGCGAAGAGCAGTTATCGGCTGCTGATGCACAGTTTGATAGTGGTGAATACTACGATGTCTATGAATACAATTTTAGTGCTGGTGAACACATTACTTTAGCTCTTAGCTCGAGCCAATTTGATCCATATTTAATGGTAATTTCACCATCAGAACAGCGCCAAGAAAATGATGACTATGCTGGTCAATCTCATATTTCGCGCTTAGAATTTGATGTTGCTGAGGCTGGTACCTGGAAAGTATATGTAAGCTCTTATGAGCAAGGCGAATCTGGAGCTTATCAATTAGTAATTGGCCATGGCAATGCTCAAACTGCTGGGCAAGCAGCACCGCAAGCTAATAATACGCCAGCAGCTACAGTTTATAATGGTAGCTTGCAATTTGGCGATAGTACTTTAGATACTGGTGAATACGCTGATCTTTATGAAATTAACTTAGCTGTTGGTCAGCAAATTGTTGCTAATCTTAGTTCTACTGGTTTTAATACCTATTTGGGGATTCGTTCACCATCTGGGGTTGTAACAGAGCTTGATGAGCTAGCAAACCAAGCGCGCCAATCCAGAATAAGTTTAACTGCCAATGAAGCTGGTATTTGGACTGTATTTGTGACTACCATGCAAGCTGGTGAGCAAGGTAATTATTCTTTAAGTATTAGAAAATAAGACTATGGTTATAAATTAATAATCTTAATAAAGGTGGGTTTTATACTCGCCTTTATTAATTTGTCCTCGCAAAAATTGCTTTTATCTGCTATAATCCTTTTCCCTTAATAAGAACCCATAAATATAAGGATTTTGATTTTGGGAGAACGGTATTAACTTATGGGATTTTTAATAATAAGCGACATAGACCATACACTTTTAAATAATGACGGTGAATTATTGACTGCAAATATAGAGGCACTTGCTAAGGCTCGAGCACTCGGAGCAACAGTTGTTTTATCAACTGCACGCAGTTTTGCAGGCACACTGAGTGTACATAAGGCCTTAGATTTAGAAACGCCCCTGATTGTAAGTAACGGCACAATTATAGCAACAAAAGAAGGGAAAATATTAAACACTGAGGCTATAAAAAATGAAACGGTTGTTGATGTATTTAAGCTTTACAAAGAGACTGGCAATGCTTGGATTTTAAGAACGCCTAATTTCCCTTATTTTCATCCAGAATTAGCAGCTAATGGTGGACCATTTGGAATCGAAGAAAACCGTAAAACAATGAATCCTGACAATATGCTCGAGCATATTCAAAATAATGGCCATACGCCAATTGTATCAGCTAGTTTATTTGGAGCAAATCTGGAAAGCTTTTATAATGCTAATGATTGGCGTGAAATGGGACTTATTCCGGACTTTTATCCACCTAGTCACTATTACAGCAAAGATGGTATGAGTGTGATGTCTGCTAATGCTAGTAAAGGCAATGCTGCGAGATGGTTACAAAACTATATGGGTTTAAATGATTCGCCGGTAATAGCACTTGGTGACAATGTTGCAGATGCCACTATGTTTAGTATGGGCATAGGTGTAGCCCCAGAAAATGCCAAAGCAGAAGTAAAAGAACAAGCAGATTGGGTGGCCCCACATTGTGATGATGGAGCAGTTGCTGCGGCTATTAAAAAATTTGTACTCTAATAACCCAAAAGGATAATTTTATCAGAAATCACTAAATTAATAGTAGGCGCCTCTTCTAAATTAGTAGATACATATATTCGAGTTAGGTAGTTGCCGTTTTTGGTCCACTCATTTGCTGCTTCTATTTGATAATTAGCCATGACAGTATCTATTAATTCTTGTGCTTTGCTAGGTGTATAATTAGTAATTTGACAGAGCATAGTTTCATATACTTTGTCTAGCCTGGCTGTAATTAAAGAGCATTGCGGGTCTGCAGAGAATTCAAAATTACCAACTTTTTTTGAAATATCCGTGGCAATAGTTTGGGCATCAAAGGGTAGCTGGCTCTCTTGAGCCTTTAAACTTGGAGCAGTAAAGTAAAAAGCTAAACCCAGAGCTAATAGGGTAGATATTGTGATAATTGTTTTTGTTAGCATAAATATTCCTTTTTCTTGACAAGAGAATAACTTTGGTCAAATCTATAAAAGAATAGAGTCTTTTGAATAAAAAAGATATAAAAAGTTATGCATCTTTAAAAATAGCTAAAAAACATTATTTAGTTTATTGAATAGATATCCAGATATATTTTAGTAATCTTAGCAAATTCTTTAAAACTGGGTTTGGTTTTGGTATAAAATAAATGGCTGTAACATTTGCAATCAGAGCAACCAAAGCCTTTTATTGAGCTATAATCATTATTGTTTTCTAATAGATTTGCCCAGATATGCTCGAGCCTATCCCCATTATAACTAAGCCAAGCTGCTTGCAATTTAATACTCTCAGTTAAATAATCAATGTGCCAGTGTGCTTTCTTTTTCCTAAAATGACGGGAGACTCGAGCTTTAATACCTCCGGGGCCAAAAGCACTACCGATATAAATATAGTAGCCAATTTTAATATCTAATAATCGTAAACGCCCAATCTGAATTTGTTTTTGCTCTTTGGCTCCTAAAATAACTGCATATGTTCCAGATTGAGCTTTCATTTTATTGCACAGCAGCGATAAGTTTTTTGATGGCAGTTTTTACATCTTCTTGTGAACTTGCAATATTCATACGCATAAATAGTGCGCCTTCACGCCCAAACCAATGCCCTGCGTTCATGGCAATCCCAGATTTTTTAGTAATTTGACTAAACATATTTTTGCTATCATCATAAATATTTCTAAAATCTAACCAAACCTGATAAGTGCCTTCTGGCTTTATTAATTTTATTTTAGATTTAGACTGTTTTAGCTCTGTTTCTATGATATTTATATTATTTTCAATAGTTTTTATTAGTTTTTTTAACCAAGCATCGCCGCTTGTATAGGCTGCTTCTAAGGCTACTCGGGTAAGGGCATTTGTGCGACCTAAATTGTATTTAGAAAAGCTTGTTTTTAGTGTTTTTCTAATATCTTCATTATTAATTATGATAGTGGCATCGCTAATGCCGCAAATATTAAAAGATTTGGCTTCGGAATTGCAAACAGCAATTTTTTGATAGTTTTTTCGGTATTTTAAAACTGAATTAAATTTGTTATCAAATAAAATAATATCTTTATGTGCTTCATCAGCAATAATAAGCAGATCATTTCTTTGGCAAATATCAACTAGTTTTTCTAATTCTTGCTCACTCCAAACACGCCCTACTGGATTATGTGGATTGCAAACTATGAGGATTTTGTTCTTCTCTTGTTTGGCTTTTTCTTCTAAATCTTCAAAGTCAAAACGGTACTTGCCATTTTCAAATTTTAAAGGATTTTTAATTATCCTTCTTTTGGTTTTACGAATTGTATCTTTAAATTCCATAAAAACAGGTGGCTGAATGATAACCCCATCACGAACTTCGCTGAAATTTTCAATAATTAGGGCAATTGCTGTGGATATTGTGGGGCTATAAAATACCTCTTCGGCTTTTAAATCAACTTGATAATGCTGTTTATACCAATTGCGTTGCGCCACAAAGAAGCTCTCTGGTTTATATTCGTAGCCTAGGCTCGAGCCTGATATCCTATTTATTAGAGCATCTTGAATCGGCTTGGCTATTTCAAAATCCATGTCGGCTACCCACATTGGCATCATTTCGCTGCTATCAAAAAGCGATTTTAGAGTCTCAGGTTTATTTTTGGTTAAAGGTAATTGACTAAGGTTTTTAGATATATTCATTGTCCTATTATAGCGGTAAATGTTGTATTACAAGATCTGTGTCTATAATAGCTAATACCAAACTCAAGAAAGATGTTCTTTTTAGCTTTCTTATCAATATCAAATGGGGGGGGAAGGAGAAAGGAGAAGGGGGAAAGTCATAGACTGCGAAACTCTAAATAATGGACGTATAAAACAACTTGGGAAAGCTTTTCATAAGAGAAGTAGCTCATTGAGTTTGGTATTAAATATCTGCTGGGGCGAATACAAGAGTCCATAAATAGATAGATAAAGGACAAAGTGGAAAGTTGTGGATAGCAATAGATGCTACAAAACGATTAACTTATTGTTGGTTTTTATTGGCTAAAACTAAAAACACAAATCTAACTAGTCTTGGAAAGCGGTGCCAGCGTTTGCGGTCACTTAGTATCCTATAAGCCCACTCGAGCCTAAGCTTATGCGTCCACGGGGGGCTGCGCTTTACTGTGCCAGAGAGCACGTCCAAAGTGCCACCTGCCCCAATCATTAGTGGGATATTTAGTTCATTTTTATTCTTATACAAAAATAATTCTTGACCTTCTCCAAGCCCAGCAATTAAAAGTTCGGCATTTGAGGCTTTTATTATTTTTATAATGTCTTGGGCGTTATCTTTGTCAAAATAGCCATGATGATAGCCAGCAATTAAGGTGCCGTATTTTTCTTGGGTTTTTTTGGCAGCTTGTTTGGCTACGCCATCTTTTGAGCCCAAAAAAAACACTTTAATATTATTTTTGGCAGTAGCTAAAATCTTGTCAATAAGTTCTACCCCTGCAACTCGTTCCAAGCTATAGCCATATTGCTTGGCAGCCCATGTTAGGCCAATGCCATCAGCAACTGTAAAGCTGGCATTTTCAAGAGCATTTTTTAGTTCTGAATCTTTTTGAGCATTTATTACAATTTCTGGGTTCAAGGTTACCAGTAGCTTTGGCTCAGGAGTTTTTATTGCTTGCAAAGACCAATTGCAGGCTTGCTCTAAATTGACAATTGCTAGTTTGTAATCTAAAACTTGGGCGTAGTCTATTTTGTCCATTTAGCACCATTATTTCATTAAATTGTGTATATTTTATAATCTAAATGACCGCTTTAAAATTTAACCTGCGGTAAGCTGGGTAAGTGTCACAGCAGCCAAAAAGCTTTTTAAGTAGCTATAAAAATAATGATTTAAAAGATTTCTTTAATATAAAACCCAGCGATTATAACTCGGCTTTGCAGATTGATAGAAAGATAAATCGCCAAGATTTGGCCCAAGCCTTAAAAGAAAATGCCAAAAGATTAGCTGCGCCTAAAGAAGCCTTAGCAGCTATTGATAAATTAGCCGAAGATAATTCAAAAGCTATTTTGACAGGCCAACAGGCTGGCTTGCTTTTGGGCCCTAATTACACAATATCTAAGGCTATTACGGCAATTAAACTAGCTCAAAAACTATCGGACAAAGAAAATAACGTAGTTCCAGTGTTTTGGGTTGCCAGCCAAGACCATGATACTGAAGAGGTAAATCATGCATATCTTTTGGATTTTAAAGAAGAATTACAAAAATTAAACGTTGATTTAACAGCTGAAACCCCCGTAGGCAAAATTGCTATGGATGAGGCTTGGCTCGAGCAGATTGCAAATAAAATATCAAAACTTGATTACAAAGAGCCCTTTTTAAGTGAATCTTTGGATTTAATGAAAAACTCGGCAAAACTAGCCAAGAGCTATTCTGATTGGTTTATTGCCATGCTTTATCAGGTTTTGGGCCCCTATGGCTTAATTATTATTGACCCAATGCAGCCCAAGATTGCTGAATTATTTAGGCCTCTTTTTGAAGCTGAATTGGCTAAGCCACTGCTTTCATCGCAGTTTATAAATAAAGCTGCCGCAGAATTAGAAGTTTTAGGTTTTAAGGCTCAAATAGGTAGGGCAGAGGGTGCTAGTAATTTGTTTTTAGAAGAGGATTTTAAAAGACAGTTGCTAAAGTTTGACGGTAAAAAGTTTTATACAGATAATCAAGAATATTCTAAAGCTGATTTATTGGCTATTTTAGACAAAAACCCAGCTACTATTACTCCAGCTGCAGGTTTACGACCAATTACTCAGGACTTTATTTTACCAACCATAGCCACAGTAGTGGGGCCCGGAGAGTTAGCTTATTTTTCGCAATTAAAAGAGGTATTTGAACTCCATAAGGTAAGAATGCCGCTGATACAGCCAAGACTAACTGCAACTGTGCTCGAGCCTCCGGTAATACGTATTATGAAGAAGTTTGACCTCGATTTATTAGATATTGCTAATTTGGAAAAAATAAAACAAGAAAAGCTTTTAGAATTATCTGGCTATCAAGATATTTTTGATAAAAATTTGGCAGATTTGGAAAAATCTTTTGAGAATATGCTAACCGAAATCCAAAAACTTGACCCCACTTTAGTAAAAACCGTCTGCAAAGCAGAAATCCACATGCAAAAAACCCATAATATTCTTAAAACTAAATCAGCAAAAGCCTTGTTAGAAAAAAACAAAGTCTATCAGAATCAATTTGAACGCTTAGAAAATCAACTTTTGCCCCTAAATTCAGCCCAAGAGAGATTGCTCAGCCCATTTAGTTTCTTTTTGAAATTTGGTATTGATAATGTGATTGCAGCTTTTATGCAATTGCCATTTGAGGGCAATCACAAGATTGAATTATAGCTTTGGGAAAATATCTTAGCTGCTGAAATCTAGAAAATAAAATATCCGCTAGGATTGTGATTGTAATCTCAGCTGATTTTTTGGTCCATTATTTAAGGTCTTGCAGTCTACAACTTTATCCCTTCTACTTTTTGATTATTTAATATTGATTAGAAAACTAAAAGCAAAACCTTTCTTGAGTTTGCTATAATTACTAACTTCCGAATGCTTTTTACTTTTTTTCTTTTGTTTTTCCTTACCTTTATTATAAGATTGTACAATGTCTAAGAAATGGATAACTAAGTTAGCAAAATTATTAAAAGAAGATCAACTGAGCACAGGGGAGAGTGTGCTTTTGCAGCACTCAAAAGGTGAGTCTTATAGTTTGTCGGTATTACCAGATGTGGTGGTATTTCCTGAATCCACTGAAGACATTGCTCTTATTATGAAGTTTGCCTATGAAAATGAGATTGCTGTTACCCCAGTGGCTGTAAATTCTAGTTTAGAGGGTCATACAACCCCGCTTAAAAAAGGAATATCTTTAGATTTGATGCGAATGAATCGTATTTTGGAATTTAGCCCTGAAGACCTGCTTATTAGCTGTGAGCCAGCAGTTACTTATCCACAAATCAATGAATACACAAGAAGAAGCGGTTTGTTTTTTCCAATAGACCCCGGAGCTCATGCTTCTATTGGTGGCATGATTGCAACCAATGCATCTGGTACGGCTGCTGTGCGCTATGGGGTGACTGCTGATTATAATTTGGCTTTAGAACTGGTAACGCCAAGTGGTGAAATTATAAATACTGGCTCCAAAGCCAGAAAATCCTCTAGTGGTTATAATTTAAATTATCTTTATGCAGGCTCCGAAGGTACTTTGGGAATTATTACTAAAGCTACTATTAAGCTGCTAGCATTACCAATTGCTGCTAGTAGTGCCAGAGTCAGTTTTAAAGATATTTTTAGTGCTACTCAATATGTTACTCAGATTATTCAATCTGGCATTGCAGTAGCCCGTTGTGAGCTGGTAGATGCTGCTAGTATTGCAGCGGTGAATGCTTATAAACAAACCTCTTATCCAGAGGAGAACACAATATTTTTAGAGTTTCATGGAAATTTGGCTGGGCTCGAGCCTGACTTAATCCTAGCTAAAGAACTAGCCCAAGATTTGGGAGCAGGAGCTTTTGAAGCTAGTACTGACCCAAAAGAAAGAAGCATTCTTTGGGATGCTCGCCACAGTATGTATTATGCAGTTGTTGCCCAAAATGCTGGCAAACTAAATATTACTACTGATGTTGCGGTGCCAATTTCAAAATTGCCAGAAATTGTTGAAGCGAGTCTAAACAGCTTTGCAGAAGCAAAGCTAAATACTTATATTGTAGGCCATGTTGGTGATGGCAACTTTCACTTAATTGTTTTTTATGATCAGGCAGATATAGAACTAGAAAATAAAATAAAAGAGATAAATAAGAAAATGGTTTTGCAAGCCCTAGAATTAGCTGGAACTTGTACTGGCGAACACGGTGTAGGCATAAGAAAACTAGCTTATATGGAGCAAGAACACGGCAAATCTTTAGAAATTATGCGCGCTATCAAAAAGACCTTGGACCCAAAAAACATCATGAACCCCGGTAAAAAGATTCCATTATGAAATTGGTAGTTGCTTCAAAAAACCCGGTGAAGGTTCAAGCTAGTAAAAAGGCCTTTGAAGATGTATTTAAAACTAAAATTGAACTTCTAAGCTTAGAGGTAGCATCAGGAGTAAGTGATCAACCAAAAAGTGACAAAGAATCTTTGCAAGGTGCAGCTAATAGGCTAGAGGCAGCTCGTCAGGAAATAGCAGATGCTGACTATTATGTTGCCATAGAAGCAGGTATCGAAGACAGCCTCGAGGGCATGATGTCGTTTTCTTGGCAACTTATTTTGCACAAAGACAAAATAAGTAAAACTAAAACCCAAACTATATTTTTAGCAGAGCCGTTAGCTGAGCTAATCAGGCAAGGTTATGAGCTAGGCCATGCTATTGACAAAGTATTTGATAAAAATAACAGCAAGCAAAAGCAAGGTGCTGTTGGGGTTATGACCGAAGGTTTAGTAACTAGAGAAAGGCTTTATTATGATGGGATTGTGCTTGCTCTAATTACTTTTAATATTATGGCTAAAATTTAAAAAAATGCTTGGATATTGCCATTAGTTAAATTCACCGTTCCGGGTAAGCTGATAAAGTCACTATCAGTGCTGGCTACTCCAATCCAGTATTTATTTTGAGTGACTATACCGGCTAGTGTGTTACCACCAATTGAAATATCTTTTTGAATGCCAGATTTTAGTCTTATCACGCCAGATATTTTTTTATCAGCGGACGATTGGCTTAGAACACATTTTAGAGCTAGCCCAGGTGCTGGGTCGGTTTTGCGGGCAAAGACAATAACATTTAGTTGCTGAAACCTACCCAAGCTGCTGCCAGATTTATATATGGCCTTGGCATTGTATTTTACACTTGTAAAGTTTAGGGGCGCAGATTCTGTGACCTCGCTGTAGCAAATTGTGCCAAAAGTAGTGCCTGCTGGCAGTTCTATATCTGGCACAGCTATCCCTAGCGGTGCAAACGAACAACTGGATAAAACTATCAGGGCTATTAGAATTAGATACTTCATTTAATATGTTTAGGCTCGAGCCGATACCCCATCACTACTAGAGTCTTCTAATGGTGGTACAAAATTTGTCTCGTCAGTTTTAATAAGCATAATTTCCAAAACTTCTGCAAAATTTTTGACAGTGTTTACGGTTAGCTCTTTTAAAACCAATTCTGGCACATCTTCTAAATTTGCTTTATTAGCATCTGGGATAATCACATGCTTTATGCCAGCTTGGTGGGCCGCCAAGAGTTTTTCTTTTACGCCACCAATAGCCAATACTCGGCCACGCAAGGTTATTTCACCAGTCATAGCTACATCACCCCGAATAGGGCTATTAGTTAAAGCACTAACAACGCTTAAAGCCATTGCAACACCTGCACTAGGACCATCTTTAGGGGTGGCTCCTTCTAAAACATGAATATGTAGGTCAACATTTTCATGAAAATTTAAAGGTAGATGAAACTCTTCGGCATGATTACGTAAATATGCAATGCCAGCTTGAGCGCTTTCTTTCATAACGTCGCCAAGCTGTCCAGTTAGAGCTAGTTTACCTTTTCCTGGTAGGCTTACAGTTTCTATATCTAAAGTTACACCACCAACTGGTGTCCAAGCTAAGCCATGAGTTAAGCCAACCTGAGGCTCTTTTTCAGCCTTAGTGTCACGATATGGTGCTACTCCTAAAAGATTTGAAATATCCTCAGTACTTAATTCTTTGATGCCATTCCAGGCTTTATCCAAATATTCTTTGGCAGCTTTACGGGCAACTTTGGCAATCATACGGTCTAAATTACGTACTCCAGCTTCACGGCTGTATTCTGTAATTAGTTTGCGTAAAGCATCATCAGGTATTGCTAATTTATCACTCATACCGTGGTCTTTTAATTGCTGCGGTATTCGGTACAGTTTGGCAATCGCCATTTTTTCTTCTAAGGTATAACCAGAAATGCGAATTATTTCCATGCGGTCTAAAAGTGGTCCTGGGATTGTATTAAGGGTATTAGCAGTAGTTATAAACATTACTTGTGATAAATCGTAAGGAATTTCTAAATAGTGATCATTAAATTCATTATTTTGCTCAGGGTCCAAAACCTCCAATAATGCCGAAGATGGGTCACCACGAAAATCACTAGTCATTTTGTCAATTTCATCTAATAAAAATACTGGGTTAACAGTTTTTGCGGTCCGCATTCCTTGGATAATTCTGCCTGGTAATGAGCCGATATAGGTCCTTCTGTGGCCTCTTATTTCAGCTTCGTCTCTTACTCCACCTAGGCTCATGCGGATAAACTTTCTATCCAAACTACGAGCAATTGATTTGGCTAAAGATGTTTTACCAACTCCTGGTGGACCAACCATGCACATAATTGGTGGTTTGTAGTTTGACTCTTTCATATCTTTAGTAAGCTGTCTTACTGCCAAGAATTCTAATATCCGCTCTTTAGGCTCATCTAATGAAAAATGGTCTTCATCTAAGATTTTTTGAGTATGTTTAGTGTCTAAATGTTCGTTGTCTTTCTCACTCCATGGTAAATCCAGTAATACTTCTAAATAACTTCTTACCACAGTAGCTTCTGGTGAACCTGAGTTCATTTTGGCTAATCTATCAAGCTCTTTATTTACTCGTTCAAATGCCTCTTCTGGCATTTTTTTATCTTCTGCACGTTTTCTAAGTTGGTCTATTTCAGAGACTTCATCATTGCCTAGTTCTTTTTGAATGGCTTTTACTTTTTCACGCAAATAGTATTCACGCTGATTAGAGTCCATTTGTTTTTTTACTTGGGCATGAATGCGTTTTTCAGTATCAAAACGCTCTAAGTCTCGGGTTAATAATGCCAAAACAAAATCCAACCTTTTTATAACGTCTAATTCTTCTAAAATCTTTTGTTTTTCTGTTACCGTCCAAATAGCATATTTTGTAACTATATCAGCCAAAGTACCAGGTTCTTTTATATTACTAAAAGTTTCTAGATGAAAAGCATCAAGTTTTAAAGATTTATTAAATTGTACATAGTCTTTAAAAGTTGCTTTTGTTCGTGAAATCAAGGCGCTGATATGGTTTATATCATCAATGGTTTTATGTTCAGAAACAGTTTGCACTCTTGCTTTTAGAGTTCGATTGTTTATATAAGATTCTACCCGTACTCGCTCTTTACCTTCAATTAGAACTTGTAAAGTATCATCAGGTAATCGAATAACTTGTTTTATAAGGCTCAAAGTCCCAAAGCGATAAAGCTGTTTACCATTTGGATCATCAACCTTTTGGTCTAACTGAGTGACGAGCAAAACTCGGTTGTCAGCAGCTTGAGCATCTTCTAATGCTTGCTTTGATTTTATTCGACCGACATCTATATTTTCTAAAGTTCGAGGTAATACAACTTGACTGCGTAAGGCTATTACTGGTAGTTCCCAATCCATAGTCATAGTAAACCCGACTTTACTAAGAATTACCGTAAGATGGCTAACTCAAGCTTAGTAATTGTAAGAAATATTAAACTTGTATTAGTCAATTATGAGAGCTTTATATGGTCATTAACAATATTTCTAAAATTATTGATTTAGTTGATATTCTCTACCCCATTTTACAATTTCGGCTTGGCGACCTCGGCTATTTAAAGATTGTTTGAAATGCTTCATAACCTTTGGTTCACCATGCACCAAATAAGCTTTGGCATTGCCAGTAGAAGAAATCCACTTTAGCAAGTCATCTTTATCAGCATGTGCCGAGAAACCACCGATTGTTTTTATTTCGGCGTTTACAGTAATTGTTTCACCGTGGATTTTGACCTTTTTGCGACCATCTACTAATAACCTGCCCAAGCTGCCAGATGCTTGGTAGCCTACTACTATTAGGCAGGCATTTTTACGCCATAAATTATGTTTTAGGTGGTGAGTAATTCGACCACCAGACATCATGCCAGAACCAGCAATTATGATAGTTAAACCTTTCATGTGGTTGATAGCTTTTGATTGTTCGGCAGTTACAGTATACTCGAGCACATTTGGTTCAAAGGGGTCTATACCTTTTTGCAATTCTAACTTTATAGGTTCTATAAATTCGTTAGCGCAAGCCTGATAAAGCTTAGTGAATTTTGTAGCCATTGGTGAGTCAAGAAAGATTGGTAATTTGCCGATTCTACCAGCCTGCTGCTGCTTTAAAATTTGATGCAAAATAACCTGAGTACGTTCCAAAGCAAAGCTCGGTATCATAATTGTACCTTGGTTTTTTATGGCTTGTTCCAAAAGCTCTCTAAATTCAGCTTCGGTTGCTTCCATAGAGCGGTGGTTTCTGTTGCCATAAGTTGTTTCAATTACTACAATATCAGCTTCATTGGGTGGTTTAGCGTCTGCTTGCAACGAGCTCTCGTAGTTACCTAAGTCACCAGAGAAAATAATCTTACCCTCGGGGCTATCTATTTCTATAAAAGCACTGCCTAAAATATGGCCAGAAGGGCGAAATTTGGCAACTACTTTATTGCCTAAATTTATATTTTCATTAAATTCAATTCTTTTTAATGAGCTTAATACTGCCGGAATATCATCTAATGTGTAAAGAGGGTCTTTTATCTTGCCCTCTTTACCTTTGCGTTGAGCCTTTCTGATATTGCGTTTATAATCTTCTTGCTGTATTTTTGCCGAGTCTTTTAAAATTACCTCAGCGATATGGTTAGTAGAATTTGTAGCTAAAATATCACCACTGTAGCCAGATTTTAAGAGTATGGGTAAACGCCCAATATGATCAAGATGACCATGGGTTAGTAAAACAATATCAATTTCAGATGCATTAAATGGAAAGTCTTCATAATTCTTTGCTTCAACTTTTTTACCACCCTGAAAAAGGCCACAGTCTATTAAGACCTTTAAGCCATTAATCTCTAATAAATGACAACTGCCTGTTACGGTTTCTGCTGCGCCTGCGCTTATTAATTTCATAAAATCTCCTATTTTTATTTATTATATTTTTTGCCAACTTAGTCGGTTATCTATAAGACTTAATTCAATTTTGCCAGTTTCACGCAAATATGACAAGTAAGCCTGAATAGTGCATAAGTTTAAGTAGTAACGCGGAATGTCAGCGAGCTGGACGTTTAGTTTATTGCAAGTTTGCTCGAGCACATCTTCGCTTGTTCCACCATTACAGCTATCTTCTATCACTCTAGTTACAGAATTAAAAACTGCTACATTCCGTTCAACCAAAGCTTTTATTTCTGTTGTGGGCTTGCCATGTCCGGGTAAAATAATTTTGTAATCATAATCCAACAATTTTTTTGCAGACTTAATTTGCTTAGCAATGTCTTGGCCAAAAGGCATTGGGTATTTATCAAAAACCTCATTACCAAAAACAGCATCGGCAGCAATTAAAACCCCATCTACCAATACCGAAAAATGCTTGTGGGCATGACCACAAGTATCAATTATTTCAAACTCAAAATCATCAATAATTAGTTTGCCCTCTTGCAAAATATACTCAACAGGGCTTGCTTTGGCCATTAACCATTTAGACGTTAATTCTTTTAAGGGTTTAGCACCATTAAAAATATAAACTGGCTCTAAATAAGGGTTTTGAATAATAGCTGCCTCAAATTCTGGGGCATAGACTTTGGCATTGTATTGTCTGAGCAAATAGTCATTACCACCATAATGATCAGCATGAGAGTGGCTGTTAATAATTGCAATTGCTTTTAGCCCTAAACTATCTAGAGCTTTGCGAATATTGCGACCATAGTTTTTGTCTTGACCTGTATCAATTAATACTGCATTTTTAGCCGATGTTTTAACAATGGCACAGTTAACGGCACTAGCTAAATAGTATACATCTTCGCTTAATTGCTCTAATTGCATGCCTTAGCATAGCAAATATTTATGAAATTAGTTTATTAGTTTGGCTATAAAAAAGCCATCTAAGCCATCATAGGGCAATAAAAATGTACCGTATTCAGTTTCAAAATGAGGCAGAGAGGTCTCAAAGCTTTCAATTTTAAAATCACTATTTTCTAAAAAATCTTTGACTACTTCAATTGTTTCAGATTTTGTAAGGGCACAAACGCTATAAACCAAAGTACCATCTTTTTTGGTTAGTTTGGCAGCGTTAGCAAGCATTTGTCTTTGCAGCTTTGCTGAGGATAATAAAGATTTTTGCTCTAGGCGCAACTTGATTTCAGGATTGCCACGCAAAGTACCAGCGCCAGAGCATGGTGCATCTAATAGCACTTTGGCTGCGGGTTCTATATCTGCTAGCTTTTGTAAATCAAAACTTAGGTGCTCAGCATTAAAACCAAGGCGTTTTAGGTTCTTTTTGGAGGCTTCTATTTTTCTGCTATCTAGCTCTATGCAAACTACCTTAGCACCGCTTGACGCTATTTGAGCGGCTTTTATGCCGTTGCCACTAGCTAGGTCCAAGACTCTTTGATTGGGCTTAGGCTCGAGCACATGCACAGGTATAGTAGAGCAAGGGTTTTGGGCTTGAATATTTCCATTTTTAAAAGCTTTTAGATGATTAAGAGCTTTTGATGGCTTAATAGCAAGAGTGTTTTCAACAGGGCCAGGAGTTACGATGCAGTCTTCTGCAACTAGTTCACTATGAGCGTTGTCGTGATAACTTATGAGCCATAATGGCTCAGGCTCGAGCATGGCTCGAGCAATATTAATAGCAGCATCTTTTCCAAATAATTCTTGCCAATCTTTAAATAACCATCTAGGAACGCTATATCGCAAATTATCTGTAAGTTCAATATCTTCAACTCTACGCAAAACAGCATTGACCAATCCGGATAAACGACCATATTTTTGTTTTATAAGCTTAACCCACTCATTTACTGCTGCTCGTCTGGGTGTACCTTTTATTAATATTTCATAACTAGCAGCAACTAGGGCATTCATAACATCTTCTGGTAATTTGTCAGGTCTTTTTAATAAAGGTTTTAAACAAGCTTCTAAATAAATATAATTACGCAAACTGCCATAACTAAGACTAGTGACAAAGCTTTTATCTTGCCCTGATAGCCTTGCTATTTCAGAATTAATGACATAACTAGCAAATGCACCGTTTTTAACACGGTGCATTATTTTTAATACTATTTTTCTAGTTATTTTAAACTCATCTACGGCTACGAGAAATGTAATAAAGCAACCACATTATAGAAGTGGCAGCAGCGGCAACATAAGTCATAGCAGCGGCGGTTAATACATTTTTTACACCAGCTGAATCTTGTTTGGTTACAACACCTAGCTTATTTAATTGAACAGCAGCACGTCTACTAGCATCAAATTCTACAGGTAAAGTAACAAGCTGAAACAAAACGGCTGCCGAAAAGAGTATAACGCCTATTTGAGTTAGGCCAGAAAGCCCAGTAAAAATCCCAGCCATAATCACCATTGGCCCAAATCGTGAACCAATATTAGTAGCAGGGACTAAAGCTGATCTTATATTTAACGGTGTATAAGCCTTAGCATGTTGAATTGCATGCCCAACTTCATGAGCGGCTACAGCCATTCCTGCAACTGTGCTATGGCTATAATTACCTTCTGATAAATTAACTGTTCGATTAGCTGGGTTATAGTGGTCACTTAGTTGACCAGGTACAGCTTTTACCTGTACATCTTCCAAGCCATTGGCATCTAATATTAGGCGTGCAGTTTGGGCACCCGTTAAATTTGAAGTATTTAAAACTTTAGACCATTTAGCATAAGTTGATCTTAGCCACATACTGGCTAAGCCCGTTAAGGCCATTGATGCAAAAATTATAAACAAATATCCTGGTGACATATACATAAAAAACTCCTTTGTAAAAAAATCTAATAATTATTTAGTGTAAATAAGCATAGTGATTAACATTCCCATCCCCATACTTGATAATACCATACTCAGATATTATTAGTTTAAATATAAAATACAATTTTAAAAGCCATAAAACCCACATCGATAGTAATGTGGGTTTTATGGTTCCAAATGGCAATTGCTATTTGGATTCTTTTTTAATAGATTTTATAAAAAAGCGAACTGCCGTTCTCTCCTCATTTTGTAATTGTAGCTTTACAAATGAAGGTTGTGCATATAGATCTAATTGATCAGCTTCTATATAGCTTCTTGCAATAGCCATAGCTTTGACAGCTTGGTTTATTGCTTGTGGCCCGATAGCCTGTACTTCTACCGCTGATTCGGTACGTAACAATGCTGCAATAGCACCTGCTACTGAATTTGGTTTAGAATTTCCTGAAACGCGTAAAGTTTCTATAATACGCCCCCTTGTCCCCCCGAGAAAATAGGACAGTAATCTATCTAGGTAGTAAATATAGCATTTATGATAGATTAGCATAAGACCAAATGATGCATAAAACCTTAATAATTTAAGAATTACTAAATTAAAGTGGATAAAAAAGCCATAGGATATTTTTATAATTGCTTAGTATTTATAAGCTCAGAGATGTATTCAATGGACTTTGCTGTTATCTTAGGAGCTTTATTGCTAGTTTTGTAAAATCAAGGCTTATTAAAATATTCGCCCTCATTTTTGCTGTTTCTTAGCTAACTAGCCATGATAACTGGCTAGTTAGCTATATTAATAAAGTAGAATATAGCAATTCATAATATTGATATTGGATTAATACATATGCATTATTTAGGCATAAGCAACAATTACGTATTTACTATTATAGCTTGCTTTTTTGCAGACTTGCTAAAAATATTTTAACAAGTATTTTAAGGGCATATGAAATTAGAATAGAAATAAATGCACTTTATTATTCGGGGTGATTACCGCTAATTTAGAATAATCCTTGCTTAATTGGTTTTTTAATAATTAATGTAAGAAAATTCTAAGTTTCTTAATTTAAAACGTTAAAAGCTTGACAGTTCTTATTTTGCTTCGTATACTCACGAACAGTGAATAACTTAGTCACAACTAGTCTTCTGCTGATTTTAGGGTTCAGGGGTGACGTTTAGTAGTTTTATTAAATTCTAAGCAACGACATCCCGCCAAAAATTGGCGGGTTTTTTATTAGTGTATAGGAGGTAGTAGTGAGATGACAGGTGCAGAAGTAATCATAAAGGCGCTCGAGCGCGAGGGAGTTAATACCATTTTTGGTATGACAGGTGGAGCAATCATGGTTGTTTATGATGCAATGTATGATTCTAAAATCAATCATATTTTAATGCGCCACGAGCAAGGAGCTACACATGCGGCTGATGCATATTATCGGACAACTGGAAAAGTTGGAGTAACTATTGCAACAAGTGGCCCAGGTGCTACAAACCTAATTACTGGTTTGGCTAATGCGATGATGGATTCTGCGGCGATAGTAGCAATTACTGGTAATGTACCAAGCGGTTTAATTGGTACTGATGCCTTTCAGGAAGCTGATATTTATGGGATTACAGGCCCTGTAACCAAACATAATTACTTAGTGCGAGATGTGAACGATTTGCCAAGAGTTATTAAAGAAGCATTTCATATAGCTTCTACAGGTCGTCCAGGACCAGTTTTAATTGATATACCCAAAGATTTGCAAATCGAAGAGTTTACCGGTGACTTTGACGCCGAAATGGATTTGCCCGGCTATAAACCAACTATTAAAGGACATGCAGGGCAGATTAAAAAAGCAGCTGAGGCTTTAAAACTTGCCAAGAAGCCAATTATGATTGTTGGTGGTGGCTCACAAAGTGCAGCTGATGAACTATTAGAATTTGTTGAAAATGTTGATATACCAGTAATTACAACCTTGATGGGAATTGGGGCTTTTCCTACAGCTAAAGATCAATGGTTAGGTATGCCAGGTATGCACGGCACTGTCGCGGCAAACAAAGCTATTTCTAATTGTGATTTAATTTTGGCATCTGGCATTCGTTTTGATGATAGAGTTACTGGCAAAATATCTACTTTTGCACCAGAAGCTACTATAATTCATATGGATATAGACCCAGCTGAGATTTCTAAATTAGTAAAAGCTCATGTACCAGTTGTTGGTGATTTAAAAAATATTTTACCAAGACTATCTGAATATTCAGAGCGCTTGGATATTGATGATTGGCGTAAACAAACTGCAGCATGGAAAGCAAAATATCCTGAACGTTACAATACTGAAAAACCATTGGTAAGCCAAGAAGTTATTGGAATGCTGCGTAAAGAAACAACTGACGATTGTATTGTGACTACTGAGGTTGGTCAGCATCAAATGTTTGCAGCAAGATTGTTTCCAACCGAAAAACCAAGAACATTTGTGACCTCTGGTGGTTTAGGAACAATGGGTTTTGGCTTACCTGCAGCAGTAGGTGCTGCTTTAGGTAATCCGGGCAGGCAAGTTGTTTGTATCGCTGGTGACGGTAGCATTCAAATGAATATTCAAGAACTAGCTACAATTTATAAGCATCAGTTACCAATAATAATTGCCATCATTAATAATGGTTGCTTAGGCATGGTAAGACAATGGCAAGAGATGTTCTTTTCTGAGCGTTATGCCGAGATATATTTAGCTGATTCAAATCCAGATTTTGCCAAACTAGCCGAAGCTTATGGTATAGAAGGGCACAATATTCATGACAGAGAATCAGCTAAAATTGCTATCGAAAAGGCAAGCAAGAGCAATAAACCAGTTTTGCTAAACTTTTTTGTTTACGAGGCTGAAAATGTATTCCCTATGGTGCCAGCAGGTGCTGGAGTTGCTGATATGATAATTGGTGACCAAATGCCCGAGGGGGACTATGACGATGTTATCTATGAAGCGGAAGTAGTAAAATGAGCTTAGAGAAACATGTTTTAAGTGTGACCGTACGTGACAAACCAGGAGTTTTGGTTAGAATTGCTAGCCTTTTTGCAAGGCGAGGTTTTAATATTGAATCTTTATCAGTGGCTAAATCTGGGATTGCTGGTTATTCAAAAACAACTTTTGTAGTTAAAGGTGCTGAAAAGACTGTTGAGCAAGTAGAAAAACAATTACAAAAACTGATAGATGTGATAACCGTAGTTGATCATTCAGAAGCAAAATATGTTGACAGAGAACTAATGCTTTTAAAGGTTACTGTAAAATCTTCGGAAGAACGTACTGAAATCAGACAAATTGCTAGTGATTTTAGAGCAAGAATTGTTGATGTGCATAGAAATGCACTTATTTTTGAAATCACCGGCGATGAGGGCAAAATGGAGGCTTTTATAGAGCAAATGAAACCATTTGGGATTGTAGAACTAATAAGAACAGGTCGGGTTGCTCTAACCAGAAGTGCTGCTGACCCTAAAATATTAAGAAAAGCAAAAATTACAACGAAAGTAATTTAGTAAAATTGCTGTAGTTTTAGGGTATATTAAAAAGAAATTATTTAAGGAGTAAAAAATGGCAAATATTTATTATGATAGTGATGGCAACTTAGCCCATCTAAAAGGAAAAACAATCGCAGTGATTGGCTATGGTTCGCAAGGCCATGCTCACGCTCTTAATGCTAAAGATTCTGGCATGGATGTTGTTGTGGGCTTGCGGGCTGATTCAACTAGTGTTGCTCATGCAAAATCTGAAGGCTTGGAAGTTTTAAGCGTGGCCGAGGCTACAAAAAAAGCTGATTTGATTATGATTTTGCTACCTGATGAGGTGCAATCAAAAGTATACAAAGAAGAAATTGAACCAAACCTAGAAGCGGGTAATGCTTTATTATTTGCTCATGGTTTTAATATCCACTTTGGACAAGTAGTACCGCCAGATGATGTTGATGTATTTATGATTGCACCTAAGGGACCTGGGCATTTGGTAAGAAGAGTTTACACTGAGGGTGCTGGAGTTCCTTGTTTGTTAGCAATCCATCAGGATGCAAGCGGTACAGCGAAAGACATGGCTCTTGCTTATGCAAAAGCAATTGGTGGGGCCAGGGCTGGAGTTCTTGAGACTACTTTTAAAGAAGAGACCGAAACAGATCTTTTTGGTGAGCAAGCTGTATTATGTGGCGGTGTTTCTGCCCTAATGCAAGCAGGTTTCGAGACTTTGGTAGAAGCTGGCTATGATCCTGAAATAGCTTATTTTGAATGTATGCACGAGATGAAACTGATTGTTGACCTTATTTATGAAGGCGGGCTCGAGCGGATGCGATATTCAATATCCAATACAGCCGAGTATGGCGATTACCGTACGGGTGAGCGTATTATTACCGATGAAACAAAAAAAGAAATGAAGCAAGTTTTGAAAGAAATTCAAAATGGTGTGTTTGCTAAAGATTTTTTGCTAGAAAATGCTGTTGGGCAACCAAGGTTAAATGCTAGCCGTAAGCTAACATCAGAGCATCAATTGAGCATTACTGGTCGCCGTTTGCGTAAGATGATGCCATTTATTGGCGGGAAAGGGTAGTTAGAAATTAAGAATTAAGAACTGGGGATAATCCCTTGTGCTTGCCCTAACTTGAAAGCAATATCATGGCTATCTTAGCAATTAGAAAAATATCAACAACCTATATTTTAGATACTTGTATTGATAATTATGCTCGAGCAAATTGGCGAGAGGATTTTGATCTTGTCAATTGTGATGTGCGTAGGCTTACCAATAATCAACGACTTTCAAGCTCTATTTTTATTGGACTTTCAAGAAACTAATTCTTATAGAAATGGAGTAAAAATGTCTTACGTAAAAATATTTGATACAACCCTTCGTGATGGTGAGCAAGCCCCTGGGATTGCCTTAAACCCAAACCAAAAGCTAGAAATTGCCCATGCTTTAGCTAATTTAGGTGTAGATATAATTGAAGCAGGTTTCCCGATTGCTAGTAGGGGAGATTTTGATTGCGTTTATCAAATTGCCCGCGAAGTCAAAGGCCCAGTGATTTGTGCCTTAGCTAGAACCGATAAAAAAGATATAGAACGAGCTGCAGAGGCGATTAGAACGGCTAAAAAAGCCCGTATTCATACCTTTACAAGTGCTTCTAAGGTTCATTTGGATTTTATTTTAAAAATGAGCGAACAAGAAGTCTTAGAACAAACTGATGAAATGGTCAGATATGCTAAAAGCTTTGTTGATGATGTTGAGTTCTCAGCTCAAGATTGCATGCGGGCAGACCCTGAATTTGTATATCAATTGGTGCGTATGGCGATTGCAGCAGGGGCAACAACTGTTAATATCCCTGATACTACAGGTTATGGCACACCAATTGAATATGGCGCGCTTATTAAATCTATTTTTGATAATGTACCTGAAGCACACGATATTACTATTTCTACCCATTGCCATGATGATTTGGGTTTGGCAGTTGCCAATAGCTTAGCTGCAGTTGAAAATGGAGCTAGGCAAATAGAATGCACCATTAATGGTATTGGTGAGAGAGCTGGCAATACTTCTTTAGAAGAATCGGTAATGGCCTTGTACACCCGTAAAGATTATTATGGTTTAGAGCTTGGTATTAATACCCGTGAGTTATATTTTAGTTCGCAACTAGTTGCTAGGCACACAGGGGTAGAAGTGCCACCTAATAAAGCAATTGTTGGTGATAATGCTTTTGCCCATGAGGCGGGCATACATCAAGACGGGGTATTAAAAAATAAAGATACTTATGAAATTATGAATGCTGAAATTGTCGGCCGTGAGGCTGGCGTGCTGGTGATGGGTAAGCACTCTGGGCGTAATGCTTTTAGAAAACGTCTTACTGAGCTTGGTTATACCGATGTTGACGATAAATCATTAAATGCATTTTTTAGGCAATTTAAAGATTTAGCTGACCTTAAACAACGAGTTAGTGATGATGATATTATTTCATTAGTTGATACCGAAACTACTAAAATAGAAGAATTGTATAGGCTCGAGCATATCCAATTTCAATCTGGAACTGGCGGTATGACACCAAGTGCACTAATTAGGCTTAAAACCCCAGAGGGTATAAAAGAAACAACTGCTTTGGGCAGTGGCCCTGTTGACGCTAGCTTTAATGCACTTAAAAAACTAAGCCCTATGCCTATCGAAGTAGAATCTTATGATTTGCGGGCTATTGGTAGCGGTACTGATGCTTTGGGTGAAGTTTCGATAAGAGTTAAAAGCAATAATCAAATTGTTCATGGTCAGGCGGCATCAACAGATGTTGTGCATTCCTCGGTACTTGCTTTTGTAGATGTACTAAATAGATTAGCTGCTGGGATTGGTAAAAATAGAAAGGCTGTTTAAAACTATAAAATGAAAAATAAAATCGAAATCTACGATACAACCTTGCGTGATGGCACGCAAGGTTTGGACTTTAACTTAACCGCCCAAGATAAAGTGGCAATTGCCAAACGTTTAGATGAATTTGGCGTAGATTTCATTGAAGGTGGCTGGCCTGGGTCTAATCCAAAGGATATGGAGTTCTTTGAGATGATGAAAACGGTTGACTTAAATACGGCTCAACTGTCGGCATTTGGTTCAACTAGGCATCGTAATAATTTGGCAGAACAAGACCCAAATCTACTAGCTCTTTTAGAAGCAGAAACCTCAGTAGTAACTATTTTTGGTAAAACTTGGGATTTGCACGTAACCACTGCTCTTGGAGCAACGCTTGCAGAAAATTTAGAGATGATAAAAAGCTCTATTGCTTTCATGAAATCACATGGAAAAATTGTTGTTTACGATGCTGAACACTATTTTGACGGCTACAAAGCTGACCCAGAATATGCTCAAAAAACCTTGCAAGCAGCCCTAGATGGTGGAGCTGATAGATTGGTTCTTTGTGATACTAATGGCGGAAGCTTGCCAGATTTTGTTGCTGCTAGGGTTAGCCAAGCCATAAAAGATTTTGATTGCCCCATTGGGGTACACACTCATAATGATTGTGAGCTTGGTGTGGCTAATTCATTGATTGGGGTAGAAGCAGGTGCTGTGCATGTGCAAGGCACTATTAATGGTTACGGTGAGCGCTGCGGGAATGCCAATTTGACTAGTATTATTCCTAATCTAGCTATAAAAATGGGTCATGAGCAACCACAAGATTTAGAACAATTACGTGAGCTAAGCCATTATATTGACGAGCGAGCTAATTTACAGCCAAATATAAGAGCTGCATATGTTAGTGATTCTGCATTTGCTCATAAAGGCGGCATCCATGTTTCGGCAGTTAATAAAAACCCAGATACCTATGAACATATTAAGCCAGAGCTAGTTGGTAATAAGCGGCGGATTTTATTATCTGATTTATCAGGTAGAGCCAATGTGCTTGCCAAAGCTGATGAATACGGTGAAGTGGTAGATGGTAAAGACCCAGCTATAAGAGCGATTGTTGATAAAATGAAAGCTTTGGAGAATCGGGGCTATTCTTTTGAGGGTGCTGAGGCTAGCTTTTTGCTAATGAGTAAAAAGGTGAAAAAGGAGTATACACCTTACTTTAAATTACATGGTTTTAATGTAGCTATTGTAAAAAGAGATGGTGACAAAAAACCTGTGGTAGAAGCAACTGTTAAATTAGATGTCGGTGGGACATTAGAGCATACCGCCGCCAGTGGAGACGGGCCTGTTAATGCACTTGACCGAGCTTTAAAGAAAGCTTTATTACGTTTTTATCCTAGTTTGGGTCAGCTCGAGCTTATTGACTATAAAGTACGAGTACTATCTGGCGTTGAGTCTGGCACAAAGAGCGTTGTTCGGGTACAAGTAGAAACAAGCGATAAAATAGATACTTGGGGCACAGTTGGTGCAAGCACTGATATTATTAATGCCTCTTACGAAGCTTTGATTGATGCTATGGAGTATAAGCTTTTAAAGGATCAAACTAAAGCTTTATAAATTAGCCACTATTTTCATTCGATATAGGATTTTAAGGTATTAAACTACCCTCTTGTCTACCATATTCAAGTGCTGGCTCATCTCGACCTACGTAGATATTAACAGTTTTGCTATGTTTACTATTCATGGTGTCGCCAACAATGGCTGTAAAGCTACTATGGCCGGCAATAGTTTTATCAATATTAATGGTGATTTTACTTCCACAAGGATACTTAGCCAAAATATCTCGACTAACTGCAACGTGCTTCCAAGCTTCTAGGGTAATACCACAAGCACCAGAGCCGCCAGTTACATAGCTAAAACCAATGCTTTGCAAGTCAAAACTGCCCTCGGGTAAAGCTGCTGCAACTATTTCTGCTGGGTTGCTATTGCTTGGGCTCGAGCCTTGATTAGTAGTTTCGCTTTGAGTGGCTACTTCTGTATTAGTATTTGCTGTAGTATTTGCTGTGCTGTTGGCTGTGCTGTTTGCTGTAGTATTTGCGCTACTATTTTCATTTACTGTAGTATTAGTATTTGCTGTTGTAGCGGCATTTGGATTATTAGGGTTGACTACTTGAACCATATCACCGGTGCTATTACTATTGCTTGTATCTGGGTTTGGATTGCTATCAGTTGTAGCATTAGAATCGTTTGCTGAATTAAGATTATTGCTTGGATTTGTTTGGATTATAGGATTACTGTCACGGCTAAAGCCTTTAAAGTTAAAGCTTGGCCCATAGAGGGTAATACCTACTAGTAAGGCAACTATAACTAAAGCCATCAATAATCCTAAATCTAATAATTTGTCTTTCATAATTCTATCCAATCGCAAAATTTAAGTACTAGCAATTACCTTTTAGTTCTTTGATTATAGCCCGAAATATAATTTTTAGGGCTTTAAGAATAACAAAATTTTGTTAATAATCTCACAACGGATAAATTTAGTAATTATCAAATTTATGCTATTATTGCGCTAGTGAACTAAAACTACTAGCTCCAAAAACTATTATTAGGAGGAAGACTGAATGACTAGAACAGGCAATAATTTAATAAAATTTTTGGGGTATGAATTATGATAAAGAAACGTTTGCGAAAAAGAACATTAGCAGATTTACAACCTCTTGTTAAAGCAGGAAAGTATAGAATTGGTTCGCATGCAGTTAGGCATTCTTTTGCTGAGGGATTTACTGAAAAAGATATTATAGGCAGTATTTTATATGGAAAAGAATTACTGCGTTATATCCAAGATGAACGATTACTAGTTTTGGGCTATATTTCGGTAAGTGCTGATGTTCGAATTCCTTTGCACGTTGTGCTCGAGCACAAGCTCCCAAGACAGGTAGATATAATCACCGCCTTTATCCCTCAGCAGGCTCATAGAGTTATGTCTCGTGGTAGATTAGCAGAATTTTTACGACACGATTTTAATCAAGCTGAAGTGTCTTTTGTTGGTAATAAATAGCTTTAGATTGGTAATTTATAAACTTTTATGGCATTGGCATCGGTATAAGCTTCTACTTCTGCTAAGCTCTCGCCACGTAATTCGGCCAAAAATGCAGCAGTATGCCTAACATAAGCTGGGGTATTGCGTTTGCCACGTTTTGGCACTGGGGCAAGATACGGGCTATCAGTTTCTAGCATTAAATATTCTTGGGGTATTATTTGGGCAGCTTTATGTAATTCACTTGCTTTTTTATAGCTTAAGTTACCAGCAAAGGAAATCATCCAATTTTGCTCGAGCCCAATTTTAAGTAGCCCCTCATGACCATTAAAGCAATGTAGTATTCCTCTACTTACGCCACTTTCTCTAATCATTTTCATAGCTAGCAGGCTTGCATCTTCTTTGCCTTGCTTGTCTCTAATATGTAAAATTAAAGCTTTATCTAGCTTTTTTGCTAGTTCAGCCTGCCAGATAAATGCTTCAGCTTGAGTTTCAAAAGTTTCATCGTCCCAATAATTATCAAAACCAGTTTCACCAATGCCTACAACGGTATCATTTGTGGCTAGTTTTTCTATGCCTTGGCGAATTTTAGCATCTTTGGCATCGCTGGCATTATTGGGATGGATACCAACAGCTAGCCAAACATTTGGGTAATTGTTGGCAATGGCAAGGCTATTTATAGAACGCTCTAAGCTAGTACCAACAGTTACCATGGCTTTTAAGCTAGAATCGGCGGCATCATCATTTTTACAAGAATCTAAGTGGCAGTGACTATCTATCATAATTTAGGGATAATAACATGAAACAGCAGTGCTAAGGAGTAAGAAACTATTGGCACGTTCACAAGCCAAGCCTAGAACTTGATAATAAATATTAAAGACTAATAAATCAAAAATCAAAAGAGATTAAGAACTAAGGAGTAGCAATTGAAGATTTAGGAAGTAAAAACTTAGAATCTAGAAATCTGTAAGAATATATAAGAAGAGGAATTTAAACCAATTTCTTAGTACTGTTGCTCTTACTTAGTCTAAAACAATACTTAATTTTGTTTATTTACTAAATTTTAGATGCAATAGTCAATATTCATCTAATCTTAATAAAAGCTAGGCTGCTAGGCTTTTTTTTGGCTTTACTTAGAATAGTGATAATTTTGTAAGAGCTGAGTTGATATTATTTATTTCAATGTTAATTCGTTAGGAGAGTTTTACATGATGCAATCTACAGACGTCGGGAAACAAATTCAACAACTCTCAACAGAAGAGCTAAGCCATATGATATCTCAATGTGAGCAATCAATCGCTGATGAATCTGCTGTTATAGAAGATTATGAAAAGTTTATCGTAGGCCAACAGGAGTTGGCAAGACGAACTTGGTCACAAGCCTAAAGGCAAGTTGAATGAAAAATATGTTAAATTTAAGAAACTTGCGTTTTTTACTTGCTCAAATACTACTACTATTTATAATGCTAAGCAGTTCTTATAGCTTAGCTCAGAGCTTTGTGCCGATTCAAGGAATGGCTTCTTGGTATGGCCCCAAATTTGCAGGTAGATTAACTGCTAATGGTGAAATATTTGACCCATCTGAGTTGACGGCAGCCCATAAAACTCTAGCTTTTGGTACTATCGTACGTGTTACTAATGTGACTAATAATTTGTCAGTGATTGTTCGTATAAATGATCGTGGGCCTTTTGTTAAGCAAAGGGTTATAGATTTATCAAGATTTGCTGCCGAGCAAATTGATATGATTGGCCCAGGTACAGCCGAAGTAATTATTGAAGAAGTGGTATCTGAAGTTGAGATAAGCCCAGTAGAAGTAGTTGCGCTTGATGATAATTTTCAGCAAGCAGGGATAGATAGCTCTTTATATAGTTTTGATATTATTTCTAAGCAGCATAAAGTTGGAGAATTAATTGTGTTAGGCTCGAGCCTATCTGAGCAAAGACTATTAGTAAGAGTAGTTGCAAATTCTAGCTCAGTAGGTGACTACAATATATACCTCTCCCCAGAGCTATTTGCTAGCCTAGGGGAGCAAGTAAGTATTATCTCAGACCGTTAGCGTTTGCAAGCAGCTGCAATTTCGGCAGCTAATTCATTTAAATTATTATCTGCAACTGATTGTATCATTGCAGAACCAACAACAACCCCGTCAGCGATTTTAGCAATGGGGTTTGCTGTTTTGGCGTTAGATATACCAAAGCCAACAGCAATTGGTAAATCAGTTATTGCTTTGGCTCTTTTTACTAAACCAGTTACTTCTGTTGGTAAACTTTGCCTTGCACCTGTTACTCCAGTTACTGAAACAGCATAAATAAAACCACGGCTGGCTTCTGCTACAATTTTTAATCTTTTATCTGTAGAAGTTGGTGCAATTAAAAAGATAGTATCTAAATCTAATTTTCTGGCAATTGGTATTAGCGTATCAGCTTCATCTGCTGGCAAATCTGGTAATATTGCGCCATCTGCTCCAGAATCTTTTAAAGCCTTTAAAAAACCTTCTTCACCACCACTATAGCAATATATTGGGTTGTAATAGGTCATAACCACAATAGCTTTGTCTGTTTTTTGTCGTAATATTTTTATAAGTTCAAATACTTTGGCCGTAGTCATTCCTTGCTGTAAAACTTGTTCGCCAGCTCGTTGTACAGTTGGCCCATCACCTAAGGGGTCAGAATATGGAATACCAAGTTCTATCATGTCGGCATGCTCGAGCATGTTTAATGAATATTTTATAAAGTCACTTTCATTTGGGTAGCCAGCAGTTAGGTAAACAATAAATGCAGCTCGGTTTTCTGCTTTGGCTTTTGCAAAAACTTCTTTAATTCGGCTCATTTTTGTCTCCATCTGTCATTGCTAATACT
This sequence comes from uncultured Deinococcota bacterium, assembly GCA_947311535.1. GTDB lineage: Bacteria > Deinococcota > Deinococci > Deinococcales > Trueperaceae > CAMZLP01. The sequence goes on from CAMZLP010000077.1 coordinate 35,321, forward strand.
CGCATTGCTTCGCTTACATCTTTGTCACCTCGGCCAGAAAGATTGATGATAATAATTTTTTCCTTGCTCATTGTAGGTGCTAATTGCATAGCATAGTAAACAGCATGCGATGATTCTAAAGCTGGTATTATCCCCTCAATTTCACTTAATGCTCTAAAACCTTTTAGGGCATTAGTATCATTTACAGAAACATACTCAGCCAAGCCTTCATCTGCAAAATAAGAATGCTCAGGCCCAACTCCTGGATAATCTAGGCCTGCCGAAACAGAGTGGGCTGGCAAAATTTGCCCATCATCATCTGATAGCAAATACATTAGCGAGCCATGTAGTACCCCACGTTTGCGCTTACTAATGCTTGCGGAATGTTGGCCACTATCTAAGCCATGACCGGCGGCTTCTACACCATAAAGCTTGGGTTTTTTGCCCTCTAAATAAGCATACGGTGCAAAAATTCCAATTGCGTTGGAGCCACCACCAACACAAGCTACAACTGCCGCTGGTATTTCGTCGCCCTCTAGCTCTTTTAGTTGTTTCATAGTTTCGTAACCGATTATGCTCTGAAAATCACGAACCATAGCAGGGTAGGGGTGAGGCCCAATGACTGAGCCAATTATGTAAAAAGTATCCCGAACGTTTGTGACCCAGTCTCTAATGGCTTCATTGGTTGCATCTTTTAAGGTCTTAGTGCCGCTGCTAACAGGTATTACTTCTGCACCAAGCAATTTCATTCTATATACATTTAAAGCCTGTCGCCTTATATCTTCTTCGCCCATATAGACAATGCAATCCAAATCAAATAAAGCGGCTGCGGTAGCAGTAGCAACACCGTGCTGGCCTGCCCCAGTTTCGGCAATTACTCGTTTTTTACCCATGCGTTTGGCTAATAGTGCTTGGCCAATGGTGTTATTTATTTTGTGTGCGCCAGTATGGTTTAAATCCTCGCGCTTGAGGTAGATTTTGGCACCACCCAAGTGCTTGGTTAGATTTTCGGCATAGTATAAAATACTTGGTCTACCAACATAATTACTCAGATGATAAATATATTCTTCTTGAAATTGTAAATTGATTTTAGCTTTTTGATAAGCGTTGCTAAGCTCATCTAGTGCCGGAATTAGGGTTTCGGGGACGTAACGACCGCCATAAATACCAAAACGACCACGTTTATCTGGTTGAGGGAATTTCATATAGTGCTCCTTTTAATTATTTGTTTGATGGGTGTATGAAAAAAAATAATATATCTTACCAGCGTTGATGTTGATGTTTGTAGCTTTTCGGTGTGCGTTTGCGGCTTGGTTTCATATTCAAGGTCATTTTATGATGTAAAACAGAATTTGTCTAGTCTATACCTACTAGATTATGCAAAACTACCATCTAGCTAAATATTCTTTGCTTTTATAAATATAACCTATGAATAATAAAAGAGACAGGTATAAAAATTACTTGACATCAAAAAAAAATTGTCTATTATTAGGTATTGGGTAGCTACTCTAGAATAGTAAAATTTCTTTTGAGAGGAGAAATTTATGATGATGAGGAAGAGGATTTGGAAGTTTGGCTTTCTGTTATTGGTTTTTACTGCTATATTGCTTAGCTGTAAGGATAATCAGAAACCATTGGTACAGAAATTTGATGTCAATGGTTTACCTGATTTTCAAGTTGTTTTTGAAATAAATGGGCATGAGGTTAGTGCATATGAATTTATTAAAGACTCAACCGATGCTGAGCTCGCTTTTTTATCAAAAGAGCAATTGATATATATGTCAAAGGTATTGAAAACTGATGAAATTAAGTCTTTAAGTCAGACCAAGCAAGATGCAATTACAAATCCAGAATTGTTTCGTAGTTTGCAAGTAGGGCAAGTTAAAAGTGAGATGATCTTTTTTAATGATGATGGCAAAGAGATATCAGCACTAGATTTTTTTCTAAATGATTTTGTAAAAGGTGGTAATACATTAAAGAATATGACCAAAGAGCAGAGATTGAAGCTGCTAAATCAATTATCTGATACGGATATTGAGGGGTTAAGTTTAGAGCAAAAAGAAGCTTTAAGAATATATAGAAATGAATGATAATGAAAATGGAGAAAAACAATATGCTACAAAAGAGTAAGGGCTGGACAATACAATTTATTATGATTTTGATATTCGTTGCTATATTATATTTAGGTAGTATTGTAATAGCCGATAATTGGGTTGATTATGAAGAGAGCGGAGGATGTGAGAGGAACGGCTATTGCACCTCTGGAGATAACCGTTGGATAACCCAAACATGGGTTGCACATAAGGACAGGAATAATAATGCTTATGGTCATGATATAATCTACAAGCATATATATACCTCTTGGTGTAATTGTGCTCTTAATTGATATTTTTTGCTGATAAACTGACAAGCGAGTAGGGCGGATAAGTAAAGTGCTATCCGCCATCTATCTACGCTTAATATTTTGTGGCGGATGGCGCAGAGCTTCTATAAATTATTTGCTAAAGGGAGTATTTATTGCGAATAATGTGAGGCTTAACCGCTCTACGGCTGCTAAAGTGAATTTGTCTAGTCTATACCTACTAGATTATGCAAAACTACCATCTAGCTAAATATTCTTTGCTTTTATAAATATAACCTATGAATAATAAAAGAGTTAGGTATAAAAATTACTTGACATCAAAAAAAATTATCTATTATTAGGTATTGGTTAGCTAGCATAATATCGTAGTGCTAAATCCAGAAGTTGCTAAAGCTTTTCCAACAGATGAAGCTGTAAATGATGCTCTACTTTCGTTAATTAAAATTGAGACTTATGGAAAAGTCGTATGACCACCAGGAACAATATATCTAAGCCAGCTTAAAGGATTATTAGTTGGTTTGAGTTCAAAGAATCTTTCAAAGGCTGTTAGTTG
>CAMZLP010000078.1 GCA_947311535.1 uncultured Deinococcota bacterium
ATTACTCATGTGAATTTACCACTTTGCTATTTGCTAGGTACATACTAGATATGATAAACGATAGAATTGTTTATTAGAGGGTTTTTGGATTATAGGCTTTTGTCCTTGACCTAGATAGCCCAAATATGCTAAATTGCGTAGCTATGAATTATCTGCATAAATATACTAAATATGCAGATAATAGTGAATAATTATGAATATGGAATTTAAACCCCAAGCTCGAGCCCGACGTAGTTAAAACTAGTCTTAGTACTGGTCTAATTATTATTGGGTTTAGGCTCGAGCCTGAACAGGGTTTATTTTTTTGGAGGCATGATGAGCGAAATAAAAAAGGTAGTATTAGCCTATTCAGGTGGACTTGACACTTCGGTAATTTTGCAGTGGATAAAAGACACCTATAATGCCGAGGTAATAACTTTTACCGCTGACCTCGGTCAAGGTGAAGAAGTTCAAGAAGCCAAAGAAAAAGCTATGCAAACGGGTGCTAGCAAGGCTTATGCAGTTGATTTGCAAAAAGAATTTGTAGAGGATTTTGTGTTTCCAGTGTTACGCTCTGGGGCAATATATGAGGGCTATTATCTATTAGGCACTTCTTTTGCAAGGCCACTAATTGCCCGAGAAATGATTAAAATTGCCGAAGCAGAAGGTGCTGATGCCATAGCTCATGGTGCCACTGGCAAGGGCAATGATCAGGTGCGTTTTGAGCTTTCAGCTTATGCTTTAAAACCAGATATTAAAGTGATTGCCCCCTGGCGAGAGTGGGATTTGCAAAGCCGTGATGATTGTATAAATTATGCAAAAGACCATAAAATCAATATTGTAATTCCAGAAGGTGTCGAAAAGCCTTATTCAACCGATGCCAATCTTTTTCATATTAGCTATGAAGGTGGAATATTAGAAGACCCCTGGGCAGAGCCACCAGCCAATATGTGGACGCTGACTAAAGATTTAGAAGACACGCCAGACAGCCCCGAAATAATAGAAATAGAATATAAAAATGGTGACCCAATAGCCTTAAATGGCAAAAACTTGTCAGCTTTAGAAATCTTGCAACTAACTAACAAAATTGCTGGCAAACACGGCATTGGTAGGGTAGATATTGTCGAAAATCGCTTTGTTGGTATGAAGTCACGTGGTTGCTATGAAAGCCCTGGTGGCACAATTTTATATCATGCTCACAAAGCCATGGAACAAATCACCTTAGACAGACAGGTTTTAGAATTGCGTGATAGCCTAATTCCTAAATATGCCAACATTGTCTACAACGGTTTTTGGTATGCACCAGAGCGTGAAGTCTTACAAAACATGATGGATGATATTCAAAAAGAAGTTTCTGGAGTTGTTAAGCTAAAACTCTACAAAGGCAATATTATCACCCTAGGCCGTAGAAGCAATAATAGCTTGTATCGTGAAGATGTAGTAACTTTTGAAGAAGATGATGTTTATAATCAAGCAGATGCTGATGGTTTTATCAAATTAAATGCTTTGCGTTTGCGGATTCGCAAGCAGTTGCAAGATGGTAAAGTAGACGATAGGTTTAGTAAAGGTTTTATTGAGTAGCTTAAGGAATTAAAAACTATTATGATTTAGTAATAGACTATTGGAATGCTGATACGGTTTAGAAGAGGGCGTTATTTGTAATTGCGTAAAGCTGAGATATTAGCTAGATAAAATGAAGATTTTAGTTTAGTTGATACCGTAACCGCAGTTGTTGCTGAAAGACTTAAGTTTTCTATCTGGACTTTTGACTATTATTTTGAAATTATGCAAAGCCCAGTTTGGAGAAAGGGATAATTATGAGCAAAGATTCAAGTAGTAAATTATGGGGCGGAAGGTTCTCGGAAGAAATGGATTCTTTGGTTGAAGAATTTAATGCTTCAATCAGCTTTGACCAAAAAATGGCTTTTGAAGATATAGATGGTTCTATTGCCCATGCTACAATGCTAGCTAATCAAAAAATAATAACTAAAGAAGAATCTAAAAAAATAATTAAAGGTTTGGAATCTATTGCTATTGATATAACTGAAGGTAAGATTAAGTGGCAACAATCCTTAGAAGATATTCACATGAATATAGAATTTGAACTGACCAAAAGAATTGGTGACTTGGGTGGTAAATTACATACAGCCCGCAGCCGCAACGACCAAGTTGCTACCGATTTTAGGCTTTATTTAAAAAAACAAAATGAAACAATAATTGATTTATTAACAGAGACAATGAAGGTTTTTGTTGAATTAGCCGAAGAGCATATTGATGCAATTATGCCGGGCTATACCCATTTGCAGGTGGCACAACCTATTTTATTTTCTCATCACATGTTGGCCTATTATCAAATGCTTTTGCGTGACCAAGATAGGTTTATACATTCTTTAGAGAGAATGGATGTGTCTCCGCTTGGCTCTGGGGCTTTGGCTGGTACTGGTTTTAACATTGACCCTTGGCAAACTGCCCAGATTTTAGGTTTTCAAAACCCAGCTCATAATTCTTTAGATGCTATTTCTGATAGAGATTTTGTGATTGAATTTCAGGCAAATGCAAGCATATTGATTATGCACTTATCCCGTTTAAGTGAAGAGATGATTCTTTGGACTAGCCAAGAATTCTCTTTTATAAAATTACCCGATTCACACACAACAGGTTCATCAATAATGCCTCAAAAGAAAAACGCTGATGTCAGTGAACTAATCCGTGGTAAAACTGGCCGTATTTATGGCAATCTAATGGGTATTTTAACGGTTATGAAAGGCTTACCACTAGCTTTTAATAAAGACATGCAAGAGGATAAAGAGGGTGCATTTGATACCGCTGAAACAATTATTATTATCCTAAAACTACTATTAACTATGATGCCCAAAATTAAACTAAATAAGAAACGCATGTATTATGCCGCAGGGCGTGCTTATAGCAATGCAACTGATTTTGCAGATTATTTGGCCAAAAAAGGCCTGCCCTTTCGTGAAGCCCATGAGGTTGTAGGTAAACTGGTGGCGATTGGAGTAGCTGAAGCTAAGGATTTAGAAGATATTCCTTTAACTAGAATGCAAAATATTTCGGAGCTAATTGAAGCTGATGTCTTTGATGTGATTAGGCTCGAGCATGTTGTAAATGTTCGCAATAGTTATGGTGGCACCTCAAGCGAGCAAGTTAGCTTACAAATAGCCAATGCCAAAAAGATATTGGGCTTAAAATGACTTCAGAAATTAGCGTTCGCCCAGCCAAAGCTGAAGATGTACCACTAATCTTTGAGAATATTGGCTATTGGGCTGGTCAAGGCAAAATGCTAGTACGCCCCATGAATGATATTTTTGAAAACCTACGCGACTTTTTTGTTGCTGAGTCTGAAACTGTAAATGGCAAAGAATTTTTGGGTAACGGTGCTTTGCATATTCTATGGGGAGACATTGCCGAGATACGTGGTCTAGCAGTAAAGTATGATGTACAAGCCAAAGGTATAGGTAAAAAACTAGTACAAGCCTGCGAAAATGAAGCTAAAAGGATTGGCATACCCAAAGTATTTGCATGGACTTATTCGGTAGAATTTTTTGAGAAATGTGGCTATAAGTTAATTGATAAATCCAAAGACTTACACCCAAGGGTTTGGTCGGAGTGCCTGCGTTGCCAGTTTTATGCAGGTTGTAATGAAAATGGCATGATTAAGCAATTGGACGTACCCATGCCATATAATTTACCCGAACCACCACCAGCCCAGATTCCACCAGGAATATAAACCTGCCGAGATCTTGAGCTAAATTTTGCTGTCTGCTATGCAGGAGTATTGTTGCGAGAGATATAGCTAAATTAAAATAAGATGACATAGCATTTTCCTAAAATTAATCATAATACCTTGAAATCCCACCTCGGAACCAGAGTTTTAGCCCCGCTCATTAAGTTATAATTAAGAGCCTTTAAATGCTTTTGTAAGCCTTTTTTAGCCAAAGCTAATACTAAACTCAATGAACTACTTATTTTATAAGAGCCATTTCTCAAGTTGTTTTGTGAGTTCATTATTTATAGTTTCGCAGTCTACGACTTTCTCCTTTCCCCTCATTTGATATTGATAAGAAAACTCAAAAAAGATGTTCCTTTTAGTTTTCTTATCAATATCAAATGAGGGGAAAGGAGAAAGTCGTAGA
>CAMZLP010000079.1 GCA_947311535.1 uncultured Deinococcota bacterium
TACTAAAACTGCTAAAGCTATGGCTAAGCATAGACATAGCTTTATGGAAGAATTTCTTGATGAGTTTTATAGTGAGTGGAGTGGGAAAGTTTAGATGATTTTAGTGGTAAGTCTAAGCAACTTATCAAGCAGGCTCGAGTCTATTTTAAAACCACCCCAGTAAAACATGCCTAAATCAAACTAATAAGCCTATCAAGTTAGTATTTTCAATTCCCTAGCAATCTCAGTAACAACTTCTTTACTAGGCATCAAAAGTGGCTCTCTACAAACCCCCGCCGACTTATCTAACAAACTCAAAGCAGTTTTTAAACCAGGCACACCGTATTTACTAGTCACAGAAAGCGCTAGTGGATTTAGCGAGGTCTGCAATTCTTGAGCTTGTCTTAGCTTGCCTGCTTGCACTAAGGTAATAATATTTTTGTATTCTTTTGGGGCAATATTAGCAACTGCCAAAATACCACCCTTAGCACCCATGGCAATCGCAGCCAAAAAGCTCGAGGCGTTGCCAGAGATGACCACAAAGTCTTCTGGGGTGAGCCGCATAATTTCAGTTAGAGCAACAATATTACCACTAGAATCTTTTATACCCACTATATTTTTGTGCTTAGCTAGCCTGCCAATTAAATTGGGGCTAAGAGCAATAGTAGTTGCAGCAGGTACATTGTAAAGCAAAACTGGTATCGGGCTATTATCAGCTACCGTTTTGTAGTGCTCATACAGCACTTCCTCACTCATTAAAGCTTTAAAATAATGTGGGGCAACAAGCAGAACATAATCTGCACCAATTTGGGCTGCTTCTTTAGTACGTTTTATAACAGTTCTAGTTGCTTCTCCACCGGTACCGGCAATCATTACTTTATTGCTAGGTATTATTTTCCTAGCATTTTCTAATACTTCTTTTCTTTCGGATTCATCTAAATAAACCGCTTCGCCATTTGAGCCTAAAATCAAAAAACCGTCAACATCGGGCAATAATTTTTCAATCAGGCTTTTTTGCAAGTCTGGGCTAAAAGACTCGTCAGTGTTAAAAGGCGTTGGTAGTGGTGGAAATATTCCGTTTAACATTTTTTATCCTTCCGTCAAAAAGGCTATTAACAAAGCCAATCTTTCCATAGTGCCATCAATTATAATATGCTCATGCTTAGCATGAGGACCAACCCCAACGCAACCTAAACCATCTAGGGTGGGTATACCTATTGCCGAGCTAAAGTTGCCGTCTGAACCGCCGCCCACAATTGCAGAACTGATTTCTATGCCTAGTTTCTTAGCATTATTTTCAAATTCGGCATATAAGGCTTTATTTTTGTCATTAAATTCTAAGGGTGGGCGATTTAAACCACCATGTACTTCTATTTCTACCCTTTCATCTTTGGGCTTATATGCCCTTATAGCATCTTCAATTCGGCGTTCTTCACCCATTTGCAAAATCCGCATATCAACATGGGCTTCGGCATATTCTGGAATTACATTGTTAGCAAAACCACCCTTGACCATATTGACTGTCACCGTTGTGCCAATATCATAGTTCCACAAAGTCTCGGCAAATAATAGAAAATGTGCCATCTCTTTAATTGCACTTGCACCATCTTTTGGATTATTACCAGCATGGGCACTAATGCCCTTAAATACAACTTTAAAACCGCCACCACCCTTGCGGCCAACTTTTACCGCTCCGTCATATCGGCTAGGTTCTAAGACTAAAACGGTGTCATGTTTTTTTGCCAAATCTATAATTAAATCTTTAGAGTAGTGGCTACTTATCTCTTCGTCAGAGCTGAGCAACAAAGTAACTGAACCTTTTAGTTTTAATGATTCACGTTTGATTATTCGTAAAGCATGAATAGCCGTAGTAATCCCTGCTTTCATGTCCATTATACCTGGGCCATAAACTTTGCCATCTTTTTCTATAATGGGCATGGTCTCTAAAGTAGCAATTGGCCACACAGTATCAAAATGAGTTAATAAAAGTGTGGCAGGCTTGCCACTACCAATTTTGGCAACAACTTGATTACCAACCTCAGCTTGTTCTATAAGCTCTACACTCCAGCCATCATTTAATAACAAGTCTTTTAAAAATTCAGCCATTTTATCATTGGCTGCTTTATCATTAGAAGGGCTTTCAATATTTACCAAATCTCTTAGGGTAGCTAAGTACTGCTCTTGTTCTTTAAATGCTAAATCCTTTATCATAAGCTATGCTAACTCAAAAACCCAGTAAGTTCATAGTGGTGGTTAATATTTTAAATACAAATTATTAGCAAATTATTTATAAAAAAGCTTAAGTAGAATGGTCAAATCCAAAAAACATGCTAGAATTCTAATAACAATTAGTCCGATTGCATCATCTTATATTAAAAATAAGCATCTTATTTAAAGGAGTATAAATGCCTAAGCCTAGCCAAATATATACCGCCCCAGCAAATTCTGGCAAAACTGAGTTAAATCGCAACTTAGTTTCATTGTTAGATGAGGCCATAGCTAAGTTTCCAAATAGCAAAGCTTTTAACCAGCGTTATCAAAATGGTTGGCAAGCTTTATCCAATACAGAATTTAGAGAAAAAAGTGAAAATTTAGCATTAGGCCTAAGAGAAATATCAGCCCAACGTGGTGATAAATTAGCACTATTTACCCATAGTGACTTATCTTTTGCATTTGCTGATATGGCTGCTTTAATTGCAGGTTTGGTTGATGTGCCAATTTATTTGACTCATAGCCCCCCAAATATTAAGCATATTTTACAACAAACCGAAGCAAAAATTTTAGCAGTATCAGATACAATTCTTTTAGAACAGATATCCCCTATTTTAAAAGATAGTTTAATTGAAACTGTTATTTTATGGCAAGAAATAAAAGATTTACCAGATTTATCTGAAAATATAAAAAATATTTATAGCTATAGTGAAATTGAAGCAAAAGGCAAAACAGTAAAAGATATTAACCCTGAACGACTTGCTGAGCTAAAAGCAGAAATAAATGCCCAAGACTTAGCAACTATCATTTATACCTCTGGCACAACAGGTGTACCAAAAGGGGTAATGCTAAGCCATGAGAATATTTCTAGCAATGTTATTGCTTCTATGAATGGATTAATAAACTTGGGTAATGGTCAAGAAGAAACTGCCTTATCATTTTTACCGTTAACCCATATTTTTGCCCGCACCTTAAACTACGGGCTGATGTGGAAAGGTATTTCTACTTATTACAGTAGCCCCGAAAATTTACGTGAACACTTACAAGAAGTAAAGCCAACTTTCTTTGCGGCGGTTCCCAGGGTATTAGATAAAGCTTTTGAACGTATTATTGCGGTAGGCTCGAGCCTACCTGGCATCAAAAAGAAATTATTCAACTGGTCTCTTGGCCTCAGCAGTCGTTATAAATTAGACGAAAAACCAGGTACTTTTTATGCTATGCAGCTAGGCATTGCTGATAAGCTAGTTTTTTCTAAATGGCGCGATGCCTTAGGTGGAAAAATAAAAATAATTATTGTAGGTGGTGCAGCTTTGCGCCCAGAGCTTGTAATAAACTTTGGAGCTGCCAAAATAAAAGTAATTCAAGGCTATGGCCTAACAGAAACTAGCCCCGTTGTTAGCTTTAATCGCTCTAATATGAACAAAGAAGGTACTGTAGGCCCTGTACTCGCTAATACCGAGGTCAAAATTAGTGAAAAAGGTGAAATACTAGCCCGTGGCCCCCAAATTATGCGTGGCTACTACAAAATGCCCGAAGAAACTGCCGAAGTCATAGATTCTGAAGGTTGGTTCTATACCGGTGACATAGGTGAATTTGATTCTGATAATTATTTAAAAATAACCGGCCGTATCAAAAATATCTTTAAGCTCTCTACTGGTAAATACGTAATGCCTCAACCTTTAGAAGATGATTTTGAGGGTGAAGCTTTAATAGGAACTGCCCTAGTATTGGGCGAAAGTGAAAAGTACTGTAGTGCAATTATATTTTTAAATAATGAAACTCTTCAAAATCAAAAAGTTGCGATTGATAAAGCTTTAGAAAATGAGCAAGTAATTGCTGACCTAAAAGCCATAATTCAGCACGCTAACGGAAACTTACCACATTGGTCAAATATTAAAAAAGCCTTAGTTTTAACTGATGAGCCCAGTATAGAAAATGGGATTTTAACACCTAAAATGAGCGTAAAAAGGAATGTAGTATTAGATAGATATAGCGATTTGATTAGTGCTATGTATAGTGATGATGGGGATAAGCTCGAGCATGCCCTCGTTATAGATATTTAAATACTGTGGCTTAGTGATAAAAATATTGTACTCGGTACAATATTTTGCTATAATACTAATGTAAAGAAAATGTTCGTATCAAAACTTAGGAGCAAACATGGCAAAACAAGCAAAAACAGGTGGTAGTTTTTTAATAGAAAGACATAGTCCCCAAGATATTTCTACTCCGGAAGATTTCTCTGATGAAGTAAAAATGATGGCTCAAGCCGCTAAAACTTTTGTAGAAAGAGAAATAACTCCAATCTTTGAAGAACTAGAAGCCTTAAACTACGGTTTAACAACCAAAGCTATAGCCAAAGCGGGTGAGCAAGGTTTACTCGGTATTGACATCCCCGAAGAATACGGTGGCATTGGTTTTACTAAAACCGCCTCTATGGTAGTTACTGAAAACATGGCAGAATCTGGCTCTTTTAGTGTTGCTTTTAGTGTGCAAACAGGTATTGGCACTTTGCCAATCGTTTATTTTGGCACCCCCGAACAACAAGCCAAATACTTGCCAAGACTAGCAGCCGGTGAAATAGTCTCAGCATATGCCCTAACTGAACCAGGTGCAGGTTCCGATTCTTTAGGTGCTAAAACTACCGCAGTATTAAATGAAGCAGGCAGTCACTATATTTTAAATGGTTCTAAAATGTGGATTTCTAATGCTGGCTTTGCTGATGTCTTTATTATTTTTGCCAAAATTGATGGCGAAAAGTTTACGGCATTTTTGGTTGATAGAGATTCTAAAGGCTTATCTTTTGGTGCCGAAGAAAAGAAAATGGGCATCAAAGGATCTTCTACACAGTTAGTCATTTTAGAAGATGTTTCTGTTCCTAAAGAACATATTCTTGGTGAAATTGGCCGTGGTCATATTATTGCTTTCCAAACTTTAAATATCGGTCGCCTTAAACTAGCTGCTGGTGCCGTTGGTGGCGCCAAGGCTATGATTGCCCTAGCGTCTACTTATGCTCAAGAACGCGAGCAATTTGGCATGCCAATTGCTAAATTTGGTCTTATCAAAGAAAAGATTGGTAAAATGGCCGCCGATACCTTTGCCCTCGAGGCTGCCGTATACCGTATGACTGCCGAACTGGATAAAAAACTAGTTGGTACTACAACTCAAGCAGAAAAACTAGCCGCAATTGATGAATACCTAATTGAATACAGCTTTATTAAATTTATTGGCTCAGAAATACTAGATGATATTATCGATGAGACCCTACAAATTCATGGTGGTAATGGTTTTAGTGCTGAGTACCCGATTGAGCTCTATTATCGCAATAGTCGTATCAACCGTATTTTTGAAGGTACTAATGAAATTAATCGTTTATTGACCAGTGGCCAGTTACTAAAAAGAGCCATGAAAGGTCGGATTGATTTAATGGGTCCAGCCCAAGCTGCTATGACCGGCGAAGCAATAACTGATATTGATGCACCTGAAGAGTTAAAAGCTGCAATTATTGCCAATGAAAACCTCAAGAAAGCTATCTTGTTAAGCTCCGGAGCAGCTGCTATGGGCTTTATGCAATCCGTAGAGCGAGAGCAAGAAGTAATGGCCAAAGTAGCTGATATGATTGCTGCCGTATATTTAAGTGAATCAGCAATTTTGCGTGCTCAAAAACTTCTTGGCAGCCCTAAAGCTGAACAAGCTGTCAGGCTAGCAAAAATCTTTACTTTTGATGCAGTTGACCGCAGCCGCAGTTTTGCTACCGAAGCTCTAAGACGAATTCCTAATGGTAGCACTATGATTGCCAAACTAAATTCTTATTTGGGTGAACATGGCACTGACCTAATAGACTTAAGACGTGAAGCCGCCAAAGATGTTTATGAAAATAATGCCTACGTTTTTCTAAACTAAAATTACAGCAAATATTGGTTCAAAATTTTGAACCAATATCAAAAGTATTAGAGCTTGGAATTGCTATAAGTTTTAGCCAGCAATCCAAGCTCTTAGGCTTTTAGCTACAGCTGTATAAATATCAAAATTATCATCATAGAAAATATCTCGATTAATCTTTTCTGCCTCAGCCAGACTATCAGCTTCCAAACGAATTGTAATACAAGGCTCCGTGACAGATTTTCTTACTAATACCCACCCCTTAGGGAGTTCTATCCTTACTCCATCAAGATAAGATAGCTCATATTTTTTACTATAACTCCTCAAATCTATTAAAATCGCATCTACTCTTTCTGGGCTCATTCCAATTCTAACATCGGGGGTAATTACTGTAGGTTCAATATCACTAATTAGCTCTGACATTGTTTTATCAGATTTAGCAACTATCTCGGCTATTTTGGTAGCAGCGTAAATACCATCATCAAAACCAAGTTCTTTAAAAAAATAGTGCCCACTTACCTCTCCTGCCAAAATTGAGTTATTTTCTAAAAATGTTCGCTTCATAAAAGCGTGGCCCGATCTTTCCATTATGGGAATAGATCCTAGTTTTTTAATTATTTTTTTGACTATTGATGATGATTTAGCATCATAGACCACATTTGATACAGTTTCTTTTAGATAATACTTTAAAAGCACTACAAAAGTTTTTTCAGCTTCACAAAAGCACCCTTTGTCATCAATAAAAATTGCTCTATCGCCGTCTCCATCAAAAGCAATCCCCAAATCTGCTTTTTCAGAAATAACTTTTGCTTTTAAAACCTCAAGGTTTTTTTCCGCAGAAGGGTTTGGATCTCTATTAGGAAAAGAACCATCAAACGAGCAAAACAACTCAATTACCTCGTGCCCTAAGTCTTTTAGTAGCCGTGGAGCAATTTCAGATGCGGCACCATTGCAACAATCAAGCACAATTCTTAGGGCTTTGCTATCTTCAACAAGACTCTTGAGAAAATCCGTATAGTCGTTTTGGATATCTTTAATTACTAAACCACCTTGATTTTGTGATTCTAGAAAATCTTTTGATTCAACAAGATTAGCAATCATTTCTATATCTTCTGGTTTTACAGGCATTTCTCCAACTGTGATTTTAAAGCCGTTGTATTGAGCAGGGTTATGAGAGGCGGTTACCATTACACTGCCAGCAGTTTTAAGAAAGCCTTTTGCAAAATATAAAACTGGGGTTGGAATAGTTCCAATGTCAATGACCGAGCAACCGCAGCTTATTAGACCTTCAACAAGCTGCTTTTTAAGCTCTCTGGTAGAATTTCTAGCATCTCCACCAACAACTACAGTAGCCCCGCCCAGAATTGTGGCAATTGCTTTCCCGATCAGTTTTGCTTCATTATTGTCTAGTTTTTTGCCATAAATCCCACGTATATCACATTCTTTATAAATACTCATTCTTTTCCTTTTATCTAAATTAATCCCAAGTTTAAAATCTCTAAAAAATCAAGTTCTCTGTTTCGGTATCAAAAAGGGATATCTTTTCAGGAATAATTGAAATACCTAATTTGTCATTAACTTTGATATTGGTAAATCCAGAAAGCTTTACCAATAATTCGATTTTTCCGCGTCTAATAGATAATATTGTCTCACTGCCACCAGGGAGGACAGAATATACATAAAATTCTTGAGAATTATTAGTGTTTGTAGAATCGCTTACGGTGATATCTTCAGCTCTAACCCCAGCAATAACTTCTTTATTATTCATATTGAGCTTAGATACATCTGGAAGCTCAATTTTAACATCAGCGTTTTCTAAATAATAGCGGTTTCCATCTCTTTCAATTGTTCCTTGAATCAAATTAATAGCTGGGCTGCCAACAAATTTGGCTACAAATAAACTTGCTGGTTTTTTGTAAATTACTTCAGGGGTATCAATCTGGGCAATTTTCCCTTCATTCATAACTACAATTCTGTCAGATAGAGTAAGAGCTTCTACTTGATCATGAGTTACATAAACGGTTGTAGATTTCAAGTCGTTGTGAAGATGTTTTAACTCGCTACGCATATCAACCCTAAGCATAGAATCAAGATTAGAAAGAGGTTCATCCATCAAAAAGATATCAGATTTTGCAGCAATCATTCTGGCAAGGGCAACTCGCTGCTGTTGCCCACCAGAAAGCTCTGAAGGAAAACGGTTTTCAAAGCCACTTAGCTGCACCTTTTCTAAAACATCTATTACTCTAGCCTTTATTTCTTTAGCTGCCAACTTTTTTGACTGAAGGCCTAGGGTAATATTTTTAGTCACCGTCATATGTGGCCACAGTGCATAGCTCTGAAACATAAAACCAAGGTTCCTTTGCTCAGGTGGTATATAGACACCTTTTTCTTTGGAATAAAGAACCCTATCGTCAGATGAGAGTTCACCAGATGTTGGTTCTTCTAGACCAGCAATCATTCGGAGGGTTGTGGTTTTACCACAACCCGAAGGGCCAAGCAGGGTAAGAAACTCCCCTACTTTCACTTCAAGATTAATATGATCGACAGCATAGAATTTTCCGTATTTTTTAGTTATTCCTTTTAAACTAATTTTACTCATATTTTACCTCAGACCTTATCCTAGACTAATTGATTGTTCAGTTTTTGTTTTAGCGAGTAGTCTTATAAGCACATTTGCAATTATTATTATTAGCAAGAGAATAAGAGTTACCCCGTTGACATGTTGAGTTTGCTCTTGAGTTTTATAACTGAAAATCAGAGTGGTGAGCAAACCAGTCTTTGGTGCAACTAAAAGTATTACCAAAGATAATTCTCGCATTGCAGTAATAAAAGTTAAAAGCATACCCGAGACAAAACCACTTTTACAAAGTGGCAATATAATGAACCAAAATCGTTTAAACCACGGTATACCTTGTATACTAGCAGCTTCTTCTAGTGACTTATCAACCTGAAGCATAGCTGCAATACCAGACCTTGACGAGAAGGGAAGATTTTTAACAATAACTATTAGAAGAATTAGTGAAAATGTGCCATATAATGCTGGAAACGGACCAAAAGACTTTGAAAACATGCCAAGGTAAATAGCACTAAAGGCGATTCCAGGAAATACATAAGGTGCAAAAGCAACAGCTTCAATAATCTTAGATATACGGGTTCCTCGATTCTTTACAACCGAATAACCAATCAAAAGCCCTAAGAATGCATTAACTATAGATGCTATAATTCCAAGTTTTAAGGAGTTTATCGTAGCTCTTAATATTCCTCTATTTCTAAATATTCCTGGTTCTCCACTAGATATCAGAGCATCACTCTCACCAAACCAGAAATGATTAGTCATATTCGATAAAGAATAGTTGTCAGGAAGTAGCATAAAGGTACTCCAAGCCAACATAACAATAGGTATTACAATGGTGATTAGAATAAAAACCACCAACAGAGCAACAAAAATTGGAGTTGCCTTACCCAATTTCATAGGGTTAGCTCTAAAACCTTTACCTTTCATAGTTACAAAGCTTTTGCGAACCCCAATGATTTTACTATTTATTGATATTGCTGTTGCAGCTATTACAATCAGCACGAGAGCTAGTACAAAACCATCACCCATATTTCTTGAATTTATCATCGCATAAATCTGAGTAGGTATAGTAAAAAACCTGACTGGAAGCCCAAGAAAAGCAGGCGTACCGAAAGTGCCCATACTTCTTGTTACGGTAAGCACAAAAGATGAACCAAGAGCAGGAAGCACAAGTGGGAAGGTTATTTTCCTTAAAATATCCCATCTTTTTAAACCTGCAATTGCACCAGCTTCTTCTAGCTCTGAGTCTATGGTTTGTAGTGCCCCAGACATAAGAAGAAAAGTATAAGCATAGTAATGCAGAGAAAGAACAATAACAATGGGAATAAAACCAAACGAAAGCCAATCGGGTACATCAATATTAAAGAATGTACTCAAAACTCCGGATTGTCCGCCAATTCTGGAATTTTGAAAAAATAGTTGCCAAGCAATTGCTATTACCCATGAAGGAATCATATAAGGTACTACAATAACGGTTTGAAAGAAGCGTTTAAAAGGGATATCTGTTCTTACAAAAAGCCATGCTAAAAGAGAGCCAACAAGCATGGCAATCGTCGTGACACTAAAGCCAACTTTAAGGCTATTTAAGAGTGGGGTAATAAAGAAAGATTTTGTTAACTCGCTAGCAAAAACTCTTTTATAATGAAAAAGAGTAAAGGCACCCTTCTTGGCTCCACGGACTAGGCGCAAGTCATAGCCTTGATAGGTAAAAGTTGTAATAATCATCTTAATAAATGGAACAATGATTAATAAAGAAAAAATAATAATAAATATTATTGATAATATAATTTCTGGTTTTGATTTTAATTTTGCTTTATAAAAATTCAGTCTTTGCAGCATTTGCGTTCCTCAATTATTTAATGATATAGAAGAGAGGGTTGCCATATAGACAACCCTTTGATAATTTGAGTTAGAAAAACCTATCTTGCAGATTCTTTAATCCAAAAATCTTGGACTTTTGGAGCATCAAACCACATATACTCAGGATCTACTACCCACATGTTCATTTCATTCCAGGCTTCGCCACCTTCTGGTAAAGGAACATCAAGTCTTGGGCTAACTGAGCCAATTTCGTAATATGGAGCTAAACCTTGTAGAGTCTCGAGTGCAGCACCCTCGGTATATGGTTTTTCAATGACTGTATCAAGAGTAATGTCTGGATCACCAAGCATAAATGCAGTAAAGAGTTTAGCTGCGTTTGGATGCGGTGCTCTAGCGGCAATAGCAGTATAGGTAGGATAAATAATTCCATCCGTTGGTGCTATTGGAAACAAAATACCATTTACATATTCTTTGGTATTATTATATCTTAAATAAGTAAAAGAAGTAATAGAAACAGGAGGGTCTGACTGTCCGGCTTTGCCTGAAGAACCTGTTGTTTTACTACCTGAATTTAAAATAATTAAGTCGTTGTGTAATAGGCGATATAAAAATTCATAACCTGCATCAGGAACACCATCACTTAAAACAATATCCTCACCGGTCATTTCTTTATAAGCAACAGCCATTTCATCGGCATGTTGTGCAATAGTTGCAATACCCATTAGGTTTGATAGTGATGCAAGAGGGTCTTTGATAACAATTTTACCTCTATAGGTTTCTGTAGTGAGTTCCCACATATTAGTAATTGGTGGTGCATCATTTGTCTCTGTATTGTACATAAATACAATAGCTTCCATTATACGTACTAAAGCAGGCTCTCTATTTTCTGGAGCAATTCTATCTTTAAACATTGAAGGAACAAAGTTTACCACTCTGTTATTAGCAACAAGATCATAAATGTAGTTACCACTTCCGCCGGTTGTAATTATATCAGCATTAAAAATCCCAGCTTCTTGTTCACCAACTGTTTTTTCAAAAGTTTTTACAGAACCAAGATCAAAAGAAGTGACCTTTATCTCAGGATAGACTTTACTAAAGGTCTCACCAACTGATGCCATTCTTGAAGAGGACGAATAGATAATCACTTCTCCTTCTTCTTTTGCTTTGGCAATGATTGCGTCCCAATCTTGTTCTACTTCATATATTCCTAGTTCGTTAGCTTTTGCCCACGCATCCATTTCAGGTGAATAATCTGCTTGCTCTTGTGCAAAAGTATAAGAACCAAAAATGATTCCACAAACTATAAAAAAGATGAGAAAGTATTGCATTTTCTTCATAAACTTCTCCTTAAACTAACTATATCAGAGGCAGTTTTAAAATATGCCTCACGACATTTTTAGATATTTCAACATCTGAATGCTAAAACATCTAAATACAAATGTCAAACGATTTTACAGTTGGAGAACAGGCATCCAAGCTTAAAATTAAGACCTAGATTTGCCATTATAAGTTAACATAGTAAAGCTCTTTTTAAATATTTATTATGATATTTTACGGTCTTTTTCGATAGGTACAAGGCAGGTTTATGCAAAATATTAACCCAAATTCATAGTTAATCAATTTTTGTATTAGGACAAGAATATCTAGGCACAAA
This sequence comes from uncultured Deinococcota bacterium, assembly GCA_947311535.1. Lineage (GTDB taxonomy): Bacteria > Deinococcota > Deinococci > Deinococcales > Trueperaceae > CAMZLP01. Next base: position 12,123 of record CAMZLP010000079.1, read on the forward strand.
GCAAAACCTAGGATATACTAGCCAAGTAGTACAATTTTAGACCAGCTCAGCTGGAACTATCCTATGGAGGTAGTATTTATGAAACGTATTATTAGTTTAATTATAGCGGTATTTTTTTTAGGAGGGGCTGCCTCAGCTCAGGTTAGTTTGCTTTGTAGCCCAAGTAATGATTGGTGTGAGCAATTAGGTCCACATTTTAAAGAAGCAACAGGGATAGATTTAAATTATATTCGTATGAGTACATCAGAAGGTTTAGCTCGTTTACGTGCTGAAGAAGATAACCCAACATTTGATGTTTGGTTTGGTGGTACTGGCGACCCTCATTTAGTTGCTTTTAATGAAGGCATTACTACATTCTACAAACCAACTGTCTGGGATGATTTATTAGACGACCTCAAAAAATCTGTTGGTGAAACATATATTCCTCTTTATTCTGGACCATTAGCCTTTGTTATTAACGAAGGGGTATTAGCAGAAGAAGGTTTAGAAGCTCCTAAATGTTGGGAAGATTTACGTGATCCTAAATATAAAGGTTTAATTGCTATGCCTAACCCAAACACATCAGGCACAGCTTATACAATTATTGCAACACTTATTCAAATATTTGGTGAAGAAGAAGCATTTGACATATTAAGAGATATGCATCATAACATAGCTCAATATACTAAATCTGGTGGAGCTGTAGGCTTGCTTGCTGGACGTGGTGATATCGCTGTTGCTGTTCAGTTTTTGGGTGATGGTGTTAGATATAAGGTACAAGGTTTTCCTGTTACAAATGTAGTTCCTTGTGAAGGTACAGGTTTTGAAATCGGTGGTATTAGTTTGGTTACCAATGCTCCGCATAAAGAGGATGCCATTGCATTTATAGAATGGGCATTAACTCCTAAGGCACAGCTTATCGCTGCTGAAAAGGCAATGTCTTATCAGCTTCAATCTAATAGAAATACACCTGCACCAAAAGAAATGCCAGATCCTAGTACTATTAATTTAATTGACTATGATTTTGAAAAATATGGCAGCCCAGACATCCGCAACGCTATTGTTGATAGATGGACAAACGAAATATTCCCAATACCTCGATAGATTTCTAGTGAACTAGAATCTTGTACGATTGTAATTCGTTATTTTTATTGGTTTAGAGTGCTAGGCACAAAGCAAAGTCTAGGATATACTAGCCAAGTAGTACAATTTTAGACCAGCTCAGCTGGAACTATCCTATGGAGGTAGTATTTGTGAAACGTCTTATCGGTTTAATTATAGCAATTTTCTTTTTAGGTGGAGCTGCTTCAGCTCAGGTTAGCTTACTTTGTAGCCCAGGTAATGAGTGGTGTGAGCAATTAGGTCCACATTTTAAAGAAGCAACAGGGATAGATTTAGACTATGTACGCATGAGTTCATCAGAAGGTTTGGCTCGTTTACGCGCAGAGAGCTCCAACCCGACATTTGATGTTTGGTTTGGTGGTACTGGCGACCCGCATTTAGTTGCTTTTAATGAGGGTGTTACTGAATTTTACAAACCATCAAATTGGGAAGAGTTATTACCAGGTTTAAGAAATTCTGTTGGTGAAACATATATTCCTTTATATACTGGTGCAATTGGTTTTGTAGTAAATGAAGGCCTATTAGCTGAAGAAGGTATAGACGTTCCAAATTGCTGGGCTGACTTAACCGACCCTCAATATAAGGGTTTACTAGCCATGCCTAATCCAAATACATCAGGTACATCTTATACAATTATTGCAACACTTATTCAAATATTTGGTGAAGATGTGGCTTTTGATATGTTAAAAGACATTCACCAAAACATTGCTCAATACACTAAATCTGGTGGAGCTGTAGGCCTACTTGCTGGTCGTGGTGATGTTGGGGTTGCTATTCAGTTTTTGCATGACGGTGTTAAATACACCAAGCAAGGCTTCCCAGTTACAAACATTGCACCTTGTGAAGGTACAGGCTTTGAAATTGGCGGCTTAAGCTTAGTTAACAATGCCCCACATAGAGATGATGCCATTGCATTTATTGAGTGGGCGCTAACTCCAGAAGCACAAAAAATTGCAGCTGAATTAGGTGAATCATTCCAAGTACAATCTAATATGAATACACCAGTTCCACCAGAGTCACCAGATTTAGATAGCCTAAATCTAATAGACTATGATTTTGAGCACTATGGTGACCCAGCCGTACGCAATGCAATAGTTGATAAATGGACTAACGAAGTTTTCCCAATTCCTAGATAGTTTTAGGTTTTTGTAATGACCGATAGTTTAAGGCAAAATAGGATAAGTAATGCTTGGATGGCTGCGGCCATGTCGGCAATAGCTTTCTTATTATTGCCTTTTGGTAGGCCTAATAGAGCATTTTTAGAAATTGATAATGCTCTTCGGCCTTGGAACCTTGACCCTAGTTTAAGTTGGCTTGTTTGGTTAGTTTTATTAGCAGCCGTTTCTGCTATTGTGATTAGCTTTTTGCCTATTAACACTGTATTAAAGGGTAACTTGCTCGGCTTAAGTGGTTTGCTAGGTTTGTTGGCAGGTGTTATTTGGCTAGTAAGCACCAAAACCCCTTTTGGTATGGGCGCATTAATATCTATGATATTGCTAATAAATGTAATTGGCTATGGATTAAGTGAATCAGGACGTATTCAAAGTGATGCTTTTGTAGCCTCGAGCATAATCTTTGTATCTCTATTTATAATCCTATTTATCTTATATCCATTATATACAGTTTTAATAAACGCAATTATTGTTGATGGAAAATTTACCCTGACTAAAGCTATAAAAGTTTTGACTGGGCAAAGATTTATTTATATCAACAATCCTTATACCGAAAGAAACGAAGCCATGCTAATTGGGATTTCTAGCCTTATTGGTGGGCTAGCTGTTGCAGGATATAGTATTTATAATAAGCTAAAAGTAAATAAAATAGTCATCTTTGCATTAATTGGTGCGGCTATTGGCTTTGTTGTTGGTTTCTCTGCTTTTGCAAGGGGTGCTTTACCTACTAGTATCGGCTTAGCTGCCATTGTAGCTACCACTGTTACTTTGTTAGGTTTATTTTTGGCAATATTAGGTCAACGTACTCGCTTTGGTATTATCAAAAAATCTTTGGCTTCTATTAGCCTTTTGCCCATAATCACCCCGCCATTTGTGCTTGCTTTTGCCATGATATTTTTATTTGGTCGCCAAGGTATGGTTACCAGAGAAATCTTTGGTTTAAGAACAAACGAGTTATTTGGTTTAATCGGTGTAGCTGGTGCTCAAATCCTAGCTTTTACCCCGATTGCCTATTTGGTAATTAGAGGTTCAGTAGCATCTTTGGACCCAGCTTTAGAAGAAGCCTCGGTAACTTTAGGAGCAGGTCGTTGGACTACTTTTAGAACCATAACTTGGCCGCTATTAAGGCCAGCTTTAGCAAATGCATTTTTGCTAACTCTTATTGAATCATTTGCTGATTTTGGTAATCCACTTATCTTAGGTGGTGACAGGTTTTATTTGTCTACCGAAGTATTCTCGGCATACTCGGCTCGCTTTGATCAAAATGAAGCAGCCGTGCTGGGTTTAGTTTTGTTGGTTATAGTTTTGAGCATATTTTTTGCTCAACGGCGTTGGCTAGGCGGTGACTCTTTTGTAACAGTTACAGGTAAACCTTCCAGTGGTAAATTTGTAGAATTACCTCGAGCCTTTGAGGGGTTTTTAATTATAATTTTCACAATATGGACAGTCTTGGTACTTTCACTTTATGGCTCTATTATCTATGGTTCTTTTGTTAAGATTTGGGGCATTAATAATACCCTTACTTTACAAAACTACAAAGACTTTATGAATCAGGGTTGGCCGGTGTTTTTATACACTGCCAAGGTTGCAGCAATTAGTGCTGTACCTGCTGCTTTGCTTGGTTTTTTGATTGCTTACTTGGTTGTTCGACAAAAGTTTTGGGGTCGTAATTTTGTAGAGCTCGGCTCTATGCTTTCTTTTGCAATCCCTGGTACCGTAATGGGTATTGCTTATATTTTGGCATTTAATAATGGCCCATGGTTATTAACTTCTAGCATGGTGATTTTGGTTTTGGCATTTATTTTTAGAAATATGCCAGTGGCCATAAGAGGTGGTATAGCCGGTTTAGCTCAGATTGACCCAAGCCTAGAAGAAGCATCAACCACACTTCGGGCAAGCTCGAGCACAACCTTGCGTAGAATATTAGTACCCCTACTGATTGTTCCACTAATAGGTGGCTTAATATTTGCCTTTGTAAGAGCCATGACTGCCATTTCTCAAGTAATCTTTTTGATTAGTTCTGGCAACAAACTTGCCACAACCTTGTTACTAGGTTGGGTAGAGCAAGGCCAGCTTGGGCGTGCATCAGCAATGGCAACAATTATGATTTTTAGTATGTTAGCAGTAATTAGCTTGCTAATGTTATTAACCCGCGGACGTGGATCAAGAGGTATAGGATGAAGACAGCAGCCCCAGTCAAATTAGAAAATGTGACCAAGCGCTTTGGCAAAGATGTAACAGCAGTTGACAACGTCAACCTTGACGTAAAAGCTGGTTCATTACTAACTTTGCTAGGCCCATCTGGTTGTGGCAAAACTACAATCTTACGTATGATTGCCGGCTTAGAACGAGCAACCGAAGGTAAAATTTTTATAGATAGCAATGATGTGACTAAATTACCTGCTAATTTACGAGATGTGACTATGGTTTTTCAGAGCTATGCACTTTTTCCACATATGAATGTTTTTGGAAATGTGGCTTATGGCTTAGAAGTTGCCAGACGCCCCAAAGATCAAATAATTAAAGAAGTAGACGAAGCTCTGGCAATGGTTGGCTTAGAAGGTTTAGGCGAAAGAGCGACCAATGCTCTCTCTGGAGGGCAGCAGCAGCGGGTTGCTTTGGCTCGAGCCTTGGTAATGCATCCACAAGTTTTGCTATTTGATGAGCCATTATCAAATCTAGATGCCAAATTACGTAAATATGTTCGTGAAGAAATCCGTGAACTGCAGCAAAGCCTTGGTATTACTACGGTTTATGTAACTCATGACCAAGAAGAAGCTTTGGCCATAAGTGATGTGATTGTAGTTGTAAATAAAGGCAAAATAGAGCAAATTGGTAGCCCTTTTGAGCTATATACCCAACCAGCTAACAAATTTGTTGCTGATTTTATTGGTTCAGCTAGCTTTTTAAAAGCAAAATACGATGGCGAAATTTTATCTTTAGCAGACTATAAAATCCCTTTTAAGCAAGATATAAGAGCAGGTGAGGTCATAGCTATGATAAGGCCAGAAGCGGTAATCTTGTCTGATGATGGTTTGTCAGTAAAAGTAAAAACTGCAGCTTATTTGGGCTCTATGACTGATTTTAGTTTTGAAAGTGCTGTTGGCGAAGTAATTGCTAATATCACTGGTGAAGGTTTTATGGATATTAAAAAAGGAGATGACTTACATCTTCAGTTTAAAACAGCAGGCATACACCTGTTAGAAAAATAGGAGGAAGAATGAAAAGATTTATTTTATTAGTAGCCTTAGTAGCCTTAGGTTCTATCTCGATGGCACAAGTTGCCAAGGTAGAAGTGCAAGGTGTAGAAACCACCAAAGCTCATACTCGGGGTATTAGTGCAATTGTTCATGATGGCAGTGTTGGTGAAGCTATTGTAGTTATAAAAGCAGTTGATGAAGCTGGCAACCCTGTAGCTGGTGCTGCTGTTGTTTGGACTTTAAAAAACAATAAAGTCAATCCTGTATATGCCGTTGCTACTAGTGGATCTATGGCGCTTATGCTCGAGCGGGTTTTTGAGGGTGAGAGCGTAGAAATAGATGGCGGTGTTACCGATGAAAATGGCGAAGCCTATTTTGTAGTAGATGCCGGTATGACTGCAGATGCCAAAGTTTATGTAACAGTAGACGGCGTAGCTGGTAAAACATATCGTGGTAAAGATATGCGAGTTGTTTGGTTCTAAATAAAAAAGAATAATATTTTGCAGGGATTCAGTATTTGAATCCCTGCTTTAGTTTGTACTTTTGTCCTAACTGAGCAATGATGCCAAACTCAACAAAGATATACTTTTTAGCTTTCTTATCAATATCAAATGAGGGGAAAGGAGAAAGGAAAAGGGAGAAAGTCTTAGACGCGAAACTCTAGATTATGAACATAGCAAACAACTTGAGAAATACTTTTTATAAGAGAAGTAGTTTATTGAGTTTGGTATGAAAAGCACAAAGAATCAGAGCCTATTTTTTATAAAGTAGCAGATAAAGACAGTTATATTATTTAAAAGAGCAAAGGATAGCTTTGAAGTTATAGCTGGCTAAGCAGCTAAATTACCAAAGCATTAATATCCAACAGCCTATTGGGAATTATCAAAATTTAAATAATTATCGTACACAAGGTTACCACTACAAATAGAGAGCAGCTAAGATATTAGTAATATAAGTTACAACTTATATATAAGTATAGGCTTATATTCGACTTGTACTATGGTATTTAGGGTTAAGTATTCACAAGAGTTTATTGATTGGTTTGATGAACAAGAAAAACCCTTGCAACGGATTGTTCTTATGTATCTGGGTTTGTTAGAGGAATATGGCCCTCAACTAAGCAGGCCTCATGCGGATACCCTTAAAGGCTCAAAACTAAAGAATCTAAAAGAACTCCGTATGCAATATAAAAGTAATCCTTATCGTATTCTTTATGCTTTTGACCCTGAACGTCAGGCTATAGTTCTTATTGCTGGTAATAAAGCTAGTGATAAGAAGTGGTATGACAAAATGATTGTCAAAGCAGAAGCTATATTTGCAGCACAGTTAAAAGACCTCAAAAGGGAGGCTGATGAAAATGGCAAAGAAAGCAACTAGCGAGCTTTATAAAAATATGAACCAAGAGGACTTACGGATAATTAAAAGGGGTAAAGAATTATTAGTTATGGAATATGATCTGATTGCCAAGCTTAGAAAAGATAGCGAACTAAGCCAAAAAGAACTTGCCGAGATTATGGAGATACGGCAATCTGCCATTTCACAAATTGAGAATCAAGAAGATGTATTAGTAAAAACACTTGAGCGCTATATTAAGGCATTAGGTGGTGAACTAGAATTACGTGCTAAGTTTCCTGATAGGGTTGTCATGCTACATCAATTTAAGACTAAAGACTTGGGTGCATATTAAAAACAGTATTTGAGTACTTTTTATAGTTTTTATTATCTACATACTTCTCAATAGTATAATAAGCTCAATAGTGTAAGATTTTTCACACTTACACTATTACATAAGTAGAAAGTCGTAGGCTGCAAATCTCTAAATTATGAACATAGCAAACAACTTGAGAAATACTTTTTATAAGAGAAGTAGTTCATAGAGTTTGGTATTAAATGAAATCATTATCAACTTGCCAATTTCTACTTTTAGCCCAAAGTTGTGCTGCTTGATAGACAGTATCCATATATGGATCTTTAATGGCATAATATGCTTCAACATCATCAGCAAATCTACTAGCAAGCTCTTTTTTGATTTCTGCATATGCTAATCGGGTAAGTGAGTCAAAGCGTAGATAATCTCTAAAAACCAATGGATAGATTTGGTTTAATCTATTTTCTTCTCTAATATGAATATGGGTTCTACGTTGACCTGGTTTTTGTCGAAATATTTTCTTTTGCAAATCAGGAGAGCTGCTATCTAAGCCAGTTAACAAGTCATTTGATATATTTGCAACTAATTCATAACCTGCTGCTTGTATAGCTTTAATATCTAACGTATCTTTTAGGTCTGCAACTGTTAATTGAATATCAATGACATCTTTAGCTGTTAAACTTGGTACTGCTGTAGAGCCAATATGGTCAATGCGTAAAACATTATTGCTAACGACAGAGCGAATATCAGTTGCAATTTCTTTAAATTGTTTTGGCCAATTTTGTTGATATTCTAAAATACTTAGTTTGATGATTTTTATTCCATTCTTATTTACTAGCTAGCAGGGTTAATAGCTTTATCAGAAAAGCCCTAAGTATTTACTTATGCTGCCAATTATCTGGCTCGTCTGAGCTATTTGGCGAAAGGCCTAAGACATCACCTTGGGTGCTTACACCCAAACCAACAACTGTACGGTTGGCATAATTAAAATAACTTACCACTTGATTTATTTCGAGGATTTGGGCATCATTTAGACCTGCAGCTCGCATAGGCTCGAGCACAATCTCCTTAATACCTTGCGGATTAACGGTGAGTTCTTTGGTATAAGCCAGTATTGCTTTTTCTGTAAGATTAAAAACTTCAAAATCATTATTTTCCATGGCTGCGCGCATAGCATTTGCCTTATCATCATCTTTTAGCAATCTTTTTAAACCAGCAAAATGATGCTCAATACAGTAGCCACAAGCATTTAACATACTGGTATAAACTCCACAAGTTTCTAACAGCCATTTTGGAATAGTATTGCCAGTATGATGTAGCACATTTTTATATAAAGCCATATGCCCAGCCATAGAGTGCGGACGCAAACTATGTATTTTCATAATATTATCTATTTTACCCTCGGGTGAAATCACCCGTTTATAGAGCTTTTTTAGTTTGGGACTGGCCTCGTCATATGGAATATGTTCTATCCAGGCAAAGTCCGATTTCATGTGAGTTCCTTATTATAAGCCATTACCAATAGGTCAGATAATCTTAGGGTTTGATCATCTAAATTACCAAATAGTTCCACTAATTTTTCATTTTTTCTTATATCTGCCGAGTAGCTCTCCTCTAAACCTTCTGCAAATGTTCTAATCAAAACTTTATTGAAGCGCTGTAAATCGTTATCATTAAGGCAAGTTATCAAACCCTCTAAGGCTTGTTCAAAATTCTTGGCTCTTAATTTTGTACGAATTTGAGTTGATTTTAGCCAAGCAAAAAGACCTAAGTCTCCTTGTCTATCTTTAAATGCTTCTGCCAAAAGTTTTTCAGCTTTGTCTAAATTAGCTAAGGCAAGGTCATAGTTTTGAGCACGTAAAGAAGCAACTGCCGAATAAATATATGACTCACTTTTATCATATTCAAGCTCGGCAATATCTAAACTTGATTTTGCTAATTCAAGCGCATCAGCTGGGTTTGAAGCCAACCAGCTCGCTAAGTTTAATGCCTCACGGTACAAAGACTTTACACTTTGGTTATGCTCGAGCTTGGTCTTAATACCCTCTATTACTTGTGCAATTAGTTTTTGAGCGTGTATTGTATCCACCGAATCACAAGATTCTTCAAATATTCTAAGTTGTGGCAATCTGTAGGGCTTGGCACTTCCTTTTAATGTATAAGCAAATGCTAATTGCAAAAGACTCCTACAAATACGATAGCTAGCATTTACTTCTTGAGTTTCCTGATAGTTTTTAAAAGTTGCCTGATTTTTTCTTAATAAAAATATAGCCTCTTCAAAATCTGCCTTAGCTAGTAATAACATTGCATATTCATCGCCAATTTTAGCTAACCAAAATTTACGCTCGAGCTCATTTAAGTACTCTGTTTCAATATTTAACAGTTCAAAAGCTGCATCAAAGTCTTGTTGAGATAGTTCTAATTGATTGCGTTTTAGCTGCGATAAACCACGTCTAGCCAAATACCTAGCTTGTTCCTGAATTGGGGCACCGCTATGTTGGGCGCTTTTTACCGCATCATTAAAAGCCTCACAAGCTTCATTTAGCTGGCCCAGCTGCATTTTTACATTGCCAATTTGAAATGACATCCTAGCATCAATTAAAGCATCTCCCAAATGCATGCTAGAAAAATCTTTTAGGGCTTGCTTTAATTTGCCTTGGTCTTTGTTGATAAGCCCCGCCCAAATAGCAAATTTAGCATGGAGTAGTCTTTCGGCATTATTATCTTGTGGAATATCTTTTAGTTTTGGTCTAACACCCTCATCAACTAGCTTTGCGGCTAAATCTAAATCACCATGCCAACGAGCAATATTAGCTTTTAAAAGCTCATATTCAGCATTTAATAATGGGCTGTCTGTTTCTGGCCACCTTTCTAGCCAGCTATCTGCTTGCTCTATTTGACCTTTTATAAGTGAACCCTCTGCACGTTTTAAGATAACCCAAGCTCCAATGTCTCTATCTTGAGACTGCTCGAGCATGCTAAAGGTGCGCAATGCATCTGGGTGGTCATAGCTACCTAAGCGCACATAATGAGCTGCAATTTGCAAAATAATTGCCTCTAGTATTTCACCGCCTAGCTCTTCACTAGCTGCTTGCCAAAGCCTATGTAACAGCGATTGTGAAACACTATTTTTTTGCATCCAAGCTTCTAAACCTTGCCAGTCTCTTGCTTCAAAGAGGTGATTTAAATACCTACTAGCAAGCTCACTCAATGGCTTAAGCTCGGCATCGTCTTTATAATAATTAGCTGCACTCTGATTTAAAATTCTATATCGGGCAGTTTGGGATTTAGAGCTGTCTCGTAATTTTTTGACCAAGCGCCGTGAAAAACTCCTATATTCATTATTAGTACCGGGTAAAGGGTCTAAAAACGCTTTTTCTAAACTGGTTAAATTACGCCATCTTTGATCACGCATTGCAAAAATTGCTTCTTCACTAAAGCTCGGGCTCTCGGGTAATGATATTATAGCCAAAGCGGATAAAAAATCCCTGAGCCGCATATCACCCGATTTATGCATCATTTGACTAAGCTGTTCTATACCTTCATTTTCTGCTTTTAAATCTTCTTCTGGTGATTTTATCTCAGCTAACAAGGTAAGCGTTCGCAATTCTTCATAAGAGCGACCCGAGCTTTGCACAATAGCTTCTTGCTGATGAGAACTAAGGCCTGGTAAACGAGCTCTTACAAATCTACGTGACTCGGTAATTGATGGTGGGGTGAGCTTTACAGGTCCTTGAAATACACTAGCTTTTGAGCTTTTAAATTCATTTACTACGGTTATCAATATACTCATATTTTCTATTTTGCTAGCTGGCTCTAATAATGACACCCAAAGCCACTCAGCGGCATTCACCCGTGAGACCTCTTCATTATTTAACCTAAATGGAGTTGATGATATTTCGTGTAGCTCGTAGAGAGATTGTGAAAGATGAACCAGTAAAACTATTGACTTTGTACTATATCTCAATTTATCTAGCATTATTCTAGCTACATCAGATTGTGCATCCGCCTGTACACTAAAAGCGCTTGCATAGCCAATTTTATAGAGCTTAGCTTCTATTACTTCGCGGCTAATCCCTATATAAGAAGCTAAATTGACTAAGCTAGAAATAAAATTATGCTCATTAAACTCTATTCGCAGTATTTTATCAGCAGCTCGAGGCGGTAGCTCTAGGGCTTGTTGAATATAATCTGTTAGCAGGGTTTTACCACTACCTGGTTTACCGGTAATAAGCAATTTTGGAGCTTCTTTATTTATTACTCCGGTCACAAAATAATTATAGGTTTTGCGTTTTTCTCGGCCTAGTAGTTGTAAAATCTCATTTTCGGTAGAATTAGTTACCGAAAATAATGCCTCCAACTCTGGTATTTGTAAAGGCTCGTTACTATAGCTATGATATAAATTTTTGAAAATATCAAAAAGTATTTGTTTATCTTTGAGCTTGCCTTTGTCACGATAAATGATATTTCTGACGACATTAGGATTAGCGTTGCGTTTTTCCATATGCCTACGCAGCCAATTAATACTACCTACTATGCCATCATCATCTCGAAAATTGCCAATAACTGACCTAACTTTTTCAAAGGCTTTACGCCACGATCCCGCGATTTCTCGGTCTAAATCCATCTTAGAGCTATTTTATTACTAAAAAGTAAACAAGTACACAGCTTTGCTCACATAAGCCGATAAAAAACTCCCCGTTTAGGTAAGAGACCCTATTTTAGGGCAAATTCCATTGCCTTTGCCAAAGTATTACGCCAATTTACCCAATTGTGGCCAATACTAATTTGTACAAAGTCATGCTCTGGAGTTTTTTTGTTTAGTTCTTGAGAAATTTCAATATTAATATTTGTAAGCCATTCAATACGACCTACCGAACTATACCAACGAATTGGCAAACTATCTAAATTACTTATTTGCTCTAGTAACCAAGAATCGTTTACGCCAAAGAATTTTTTAGTTTCGGGCTTGCCTAAAAATGCACCTGATTGGCTGATGACAGTAGTAAATATTTCAGGGTTTTTTATAGCTATTGTTGCACCAACTAAGCCACCTAAGCTTGCGCCCAAGGTAATTCTTTCGGTAGTAGTTTTTAATTCGCCATCAATAAATGGGATTAATTCTTTAACAATAAAATTTTGATAGTTTTCATTAAAGCCGTATTCTTTTAGTCTATTTTTAGGTTCTACAAATACTAAATGGGCA
>CAMZLP010000080.1 GCA_947311535.1 uncultured Deinococcota bacterium
AACTCTAATTATGGGCGCTTAAGCAGGAGCAAAGCATTGTTCTTAAATCAGAATTTTCTCGATATTTCTATTATTTTCAATTTGAGCAAGGCTATAATTTTGGTAAATTTCAGACCAAATAATTCGTTGTTCTAAAAATCATCCTAAAGAATGATGCAAAGCTGTCTTTTTTTGCTAGAATGTAAATAATGCAGGTTAGATTTGTAAAATATGATGAATAATATTATCAAGATTTTGTTTAATATACAAAATCTATTATGTATAGTGAGAAAGAATAAAATATGATTTATTGCTTAAACACAGAATTGGAAAGTAAATAATGCAGTGGAGATTAGCACGTAATATGAGGCAATTTGATAGGGCTTTGGTTGATAGGGCTTTGGTTGATAAGGCTTTGGCTTTTTGTAAAGATGCTTTAACTTTAGGAAGTAAATGATGCAGTGGAGATTAGCACGTAATATGAGGCATCGGTGGTTTGGCGGAGTAGCTAGCGGTATTGCTCGATTTTTTGGTTTAGATATTTTCCCAGTACGAATGATGATACGTTTTTTATTTTTATTGTCGTCTCCGGCCATGTGGTGGGTTTACTTGCTTTTGTGGGTTTTAATGCCTATGGAAAAGATGCAATATTCTAAAGAACGCAGGTATAGCTATGATAGCAGGCCTGAAGAAAGACATAAACCAAAAAAAGCAAAACGAAAGAAAAGCCCTTATAAATCTAAGATAAAAGTAGAAGTGAAAAGAATTGATTTTGATAATGTTTTAGAAGTTAGTAAAGGCCGAGTATCTAAGCGGATTTATAAAAAAATAGAGAGCATTGATGAATCGGTAAAAGCGCTTAAACATCAACTTAGTTGGTGGTCTACCCTAAGACACCGCGAGCTAGCCACTGTCAAACGCTCTGCTTATGAATACTTTCCAAGAACTGTTGCTCACTATTTGCAATTGCCCAGAAACTATGCCGAGAATCATAAGCTAATTAATGGCCTAACTCCTGAAGAAAAATTATTTAAAGACTTAAGTATTTTAGAAAAGACTTTAGATAATGTAATGGAGAGTTTATATAATAATGACAAGATACAACTACCTAGTGAATTAGAAGATTTAAATAAGAGCATGCGTTCATCTGATGACCCCTTAGAGAGTATTCAAAATAGCTTGGACGACCTTGTTAATAAAATAGAAGGCAAAGTTGATTATGAGGTTTTAGAGAAAGTTAAATCTATTCGTAGTTCACTTGAAACGGTATTACCTCAGATTGATAAGCTCTCTGGCAGCATGTCAAATGAGGCCTATAATGTACGCCATACTGCTTTGGAATATTTACCTGATGCTTTAGATAAGTATTTAAATTTACCAGCTGAGTTTACCGAAAACTATCGCTTATCAAATGGCCTAACTGCTAAAGAGACTCTGCTCGAGCAGCTTGAATTATTAGATAGCACAATGAAGGATATTATTGGTGACCTTTACCAAGAAGATGCTGATAACTTTTTGGTGCATGGTAGATTTTTGAAAGAAAAGTTCCGTGACCAAAAATTCTCTATCCCAGAAATTAACGGTCCCAAACCCCAAAGAACCGTTAAAAAAGTGGCCGAAGCAGAAAACCGGGAAGATTTAAAATTCCCAACTATTAAAATGCCTGAGACTATTGAATTAGAAAACGAATAAAGAAAGGCGAAAACTTTAATATCAAAAACTGTTGTAATTACAGGATCTAGTAGCGGTATAGGAAAAGCCACCGCAAAGTGTTTTTATGATAAGGCTTGGAATGTTGTGGCAACAATGCGAAACCCTAGTAAAGAAAGTGAACTAAAAGAAGATTCTCGTTTAAAATTACTTAGCTTAGATGTTGAAGATAAAAGCAGTATTGAAAATGCTATCCAGGAAAGCATAAAGCTCTTTGCTAAAATTGATGTTTTGGTCAATAACGCTGGCTATGGCACATTTGGTCCTTTAGAAGCTGGGACTGAGCAAGAAATTAGAAGGCAATATAATGTCAATTTCTTTGGGCTTATAGATTGTATCAAAGCAATATTACCCCATTTTAAAGAGCAAAAAAGCGGCCACATTGTTAATATCAGCTCTATTGGTGGATTGATGACCCTACCATTATTTGGAGTTTATAATTCTTCAAAATTTGCAGTTGAAGGTTTGTCTGAAGGGCTTTGGTATGACTTACAAACATTTGGAATTAAGGTGAAAATAGTAGAGCCTGGAGGAATCAAAACCGACTTTTCTGGTAGGTCTTTAAATTCTTTTGATCTAAACAATTTCCCTGAATATCAAGAATATTATAATAGGGTAATCGAAAAAATGACCGACCCTAATATTACTAAGAATTTTGGAACAGCCGAAATGGTAGCAGCTATAATATTTAGGGCTAGTACCGATAAGTCTAATCGTTTGAGATATTTAGCAGGTAAAGATGCGCAACGATTTTGGTTTGCCAGAAGATGGCTTGGTCACAAATTTCAAATGGCTCAGGTCAAAAAATTTGTTGGTTTATAAAGTCAAACTAGCAACATTAATCTAAAATTTGTCATAGCTATTGACCTTGTACTATACTACAGGCTTTATAATCTAATTATGAAAGGCTGGCAAATATGCAAGTAGAATATTTTAGTGCTGAGTGTAAGTTATGCAATAGAGCTTTGGTTATGCTCGAGCATCATTTCCCAAATATCAAAATAGAGGTCCATAAGCAATCTGAATGTGTTGATGGTAGTTGTTGTGCTCTGGCCGAACAATATGGAGTAAAGGCTGTCCCAGCACTGATAGTTGATCAAAAACTAGTTTTAACCGGTGTGCCCAGTGATGCAGATATAGAACGCTTAAAAAGACTATTGGCTTAAATATTATGATTCTGTCACGAGGTCAAGTTGCTAAAGCTACTGATATAAACATAGAAACAATCCGTTTTTATGAAAAACAAGGCTTAATAAAAGACCCGCCCCGAAGCCCGTCCGGTTATCGTCAATATTCAGAAGAAGATATTAATCGGCTTAGGTTTATAAAGCGAGCAAAAGAATTGGGTTTTTCTTTAAAAGAAATAACTGAGCTGCTCAATTTAAATAACGATGCTGGCAATAATCGCTTGGAGGTACAGGCTCGAGCCCAAGCAAAGTTAAAAGAAATAGCTAGCAATCAAAAAAAACTTAGTTGGATTGGTTACGAAACCCAAGTATTATTATGAGTACTAGTACTAGCATGAGCTTAAAACTATCTGGTTTGATTTGACAAAATATTAATATGTAGTTATACTTGCTACATATGAGTGCTAATAGTCGTTTTTCAGTTGCAGTACACGTCTTAGCTTTATTAGCTAGCGAAGAAAAGACTCTTTCATCTAGCTATATTGCTGCAAGTGTAAACACTAATCCTGTTAATATTAGGCAAGCTCTAGCTAGCCTAAAAAAAGCAAGGCTAATAAAAACAACAGCCGGAAGCTTAGGTGGCGCGTCACTTGGGCAAAAGGCTGAAAACATTAGTTTATTAGCTGTTTATGATCTTATCAAAAACGAAGAACTATTAAAAACTCATAATCCAAATCCAGCTTGTCCAGTCGGCCGCAACATCAAGGAAGTGCTTGAAGTAGTATTCAATGACGCAGAAAAATCTTTGCGTAATTCCTTAGGCAAAAGAACTATTGCAAGCATTGTTGAGGAGGTAAAAAATAATAACAAATCAGTTTAATTTTTTTATTTCTATATGTAGTTAAATTAACTACATATAATCAATCGAAAGGAAATATAGTATGCAAAAAAATATAAAAATCATATTAGGAGCAATAATAATTATGACAAGCTTAGGAAATACTCAACCAAACAGTAATCTGGAAATTGTTTCAGAATTCTATCAACGTTTTTTCAATGAGGCTGATATCTCTGTTGTTGACGAGCTAATAGCCAAAGATTACATTCAACACAATCCAAGCATTCCAAATGGTCGAGATGCTATAAAACCATTTGTGGCAGATGGCCCCTTCCCAGCTTATATAAAATGGATTGGCTCAGAAGGAGATTTGGTCTTTGTGCAAGTAGAATATCCAATAATTAAGACGGCTGCCTTCGATATTTTTAGGCTCAATAACGGTATAATTCAGGAACACTGGGATGTACAAGCCACTATAAAAGAACCTTTAATAAGCCCCACAAATGGAAATGCAATCTTTGGAGCCAGTTCAAATAAACATTCTGAAGCTAGCTTAGAAACTAACAAAGCAGTTATTCAAAAACTATATGCTGAATTTTTTAATGAAGGCAAAGCCAATATTTTAGATGAAATTATGGCAGAAAATTATATCCAGCACAATTATGGCATTGCCAATGGTCGTGAGAGTATAAAAGTTTTTGTAAACGATGGTCCTTTTGTGGCAGAAATAAAACGGATGCTTGCTTTTAGAGATTATGTCGTTGTACATGTATATTACCCGTCAATAGCATCTGTGGCAGTAGATTTGTATAGGCTCGAGCAAAACCAAATAGTAGAACACTGGGATGTTATGCAGCAGCTTACTAATGCAGAAGAAACAGTTAGCGGTAACCCTATGTTTTAAGACTCATTGCCAAACTTATTAGTTCAAAATCTTTCTTAGAAATTTCAAAATGCCCAAATCTAAACTTATAGCCCCAGCGTTTCTTATCAGTGATAAAATCCAGCTTGTCAATTAAAGGCCTAATATCAACCTCTTTAGCTGAAATAAACACAATGTCTTTTCTAAAAGGAATAAAGCTTGGGCTCATCTCAAACTGATAAAACTCATCAGAAACAACCCTACCAATAGCTGTAAATTTTTGGTGGGGCTGTTTTTCTTTAAATACTTTTTTGGGCGAATAATAAATTATCCAATCATCTTTTTTCATACGTTTTAGGGGGTAGCTCTTGCCATGGCAAAGCTGGCAAAAGCCTTCTTCTTGTCCTTTGGCAACATGATCTAACGAGGCAACCCCAATCCAATATTTTGTCTTAGTCATAGTCATATTTAAGCACAAAGTTCTGACAACCCTATGTCAGTATTTATCTGTCACAGACTAATATCATCAAAAGCCTCTATACTTAAAGCATCGTGACTAATCAATTTTTCCAAAAATACCATATCAACCTAAGACTAATTATGTATCTACTGATTATCTTTAGCTTCTTTTTAGGTATCCCTCAAATACATTATTTTGTTGCTATTATGATCACCCTAATAATCCGTAATAAGAATAGTGGTCTAACTGGTCGAATTAATAGCAGTAACCTCAATCAAATATAGGCAAAAACCTTTATTAGTTTTATTTTTCCATAGAAAAACAAACAGAAATATTTCTGTTTGTTTTATTAGTCATTTGTGCTTTCCTAAGTCTACAAAGATTGGCTATACTGTCTCTAATGATTACTACTCTTTCTGAATTACAAGTTTATGACAAAAGCTTGCTGCCTATTGCCGATAAAGTTTTAGCAGCGGAGCGTTTATCTTTTAAAGAAGGAATGCAGCTTTTTAATACCAAAGATATACCCACCGTAGCCAGATTGGCTGATATTGTGCGAGAACGCAAAGTGGGTAAAAAGGCCTATTTTGTGCATTCACTTAGGCTTAGTCAAACTAATATTTGTTATGTTGGCTGCACATTTTGTGGTTTCCAACGAAAATTTGGCGAAGAAGGCGTTTGGGACTACGAGCTAAGTGATGTCTGGGAATATATAAAAACCCATGGCCACCCCGAACTCACCGAAGTACATATTTCTAGCGGTCATCATCCAAAAAAAGATTGGCAATATTATTTGGATTTAACGGCTGGACTAACTGAGCGAGGCTTACAAGTAAAAGCTTGGACAGCTGCCGAAATTCATCATTTTACCAAAATAACCAAGCCCCGTATGAGTTATAAAGAAGTCTTGAGCGAGCTAAAAGATGCTGGCTTGGTGGCTATGCCCGGTGGCGGCGCCGAGATTTTTGCCGAACGAGTACGCAAAAAAATCGCCAAAAACAAAGTGAATTCTGAAGGCTGGTTAGAGGTTCATAGGGTAGCCCATAATTTGGGTATAAGAACTAATGCCACAATGTTATATGGCCATATAGAAACCCTAGAAGAACGCTTAGACCATATGATGCAATTACGAAATCTACAAGATGAAACTGCTGGCTTCTTTTCCTTTATCCCCTTAGCTTTTCAGCCGGATAATAATGACTTAGCCAAAGAACTAAAGAAGACAGAATTTACAACAGGCCTAGATGATTTGCGTAATTTAGCAATTGCCCGCATAATCCTTGACAACTTTGACCATATCAAAGG
The DNA here is from genome assembly GCA_947311535.1 of uncultured Deinococcota bacterium. GTDB lineage: Bacteria > Deinococcota > Deinococci > Deinococcales > Trueperaceae > CAMZLP01. The sequence continues at coordinate 6,282 of CAMZLP010000080.1, forward strand.
CTATTGGATTATGATTACCCCTGAGCTAACCCAAATTAGCTTATCGGCTGGAGTAAGCGACATTGATGGCACTATAAAAGACGAACGCATTGCTCATGCTAGTGGTGCAATTACTGAACTTGGTATGACTGAAGCTAGCTTGATAAAACTAATTAAGAATGTTGGCCGAGTACCAGTTAAACGAGATGCCTTATACAATGAATTACAAGTCTATTAAAGAGCTGAGAATTAGAGATTGGGCTAGTTTATTGCCATTGTGCTTATTTAGAGCTGGTAGTTTTAAGGACAGAGCAAATTCTAGACAGCTAGGGCTGGGATTAAAACCCCTATTTAAATATTATGCCTAAAAAAGAACGTTTAGGAATTGTCTCTTATACTAATGTTGCTCCACTTCATTTTGGCTTAGAGCCTTGGCCTGGTGTGGAATTTGTTCGGGGTGTGCCTAGCCAATTAAATAAGCAATTGTTAAACCAAGAAATTGATTTAACATTAATTTCTAGCATTGAATTTATCAAACACGCTACCGACTTAAAAGCTTTACCGGATTTTTCTATTTCAACCTTAGGCAAAGTTTTTAGTGTAATCTTATTTAGTAAAAAACCTTGGCAGAGCTTAAAAAATACTACTATTGCTATAACCACGCAATCGGCAACTAGTGTAGAGCTACTACAAATTTTACTAAAAGAAAAAGGAATAAGCGCCGAACTTGTGCCCTTAGAGGATAATTTACAAGCAATGTTGGCAGAGCATAGTGCAGCTTTGTTAATTGGTGACAATGCTTTAATAGAAGCGACTAAGGACCACAAACACTATATTTATGACCTTGGTGAAGAGTGGTATAAGCTTACTAAATTACCTTTTACCTTTGCAGTTTGGGCAAGCCACAAAGACAATAAGCCCTCAGAAATCTTAGTAGAAAAACTAAGACAAGCAAGAATAGCTGGTTTAGGTAATTTAGAAAAAGTATCAGAGCAAGAGAGTAAAAAACTTAATTTAGATAGAGCT
>CAMZLP010000081.1 GCA_947311535.1 uncultured Deinococcota bacterium
AAATGACAATTTTTATCTATCTTAGAAACTAGATTGAGAAAAAGATATAGGAGGCTAATAACAGTTTTTATGAAAAAAGATATAAAAGATGTGAAAAATAAAAGAAAAAAGCAAGCCTTTAGCTTAGTAACAATTGTGAAATATTTACACTTACAAAATTATTACAATTATTGAAAGCATGCACTATTTTCATGATTCATGCCAATATCTTGTTAAACTTCTTAAAAGCGTCAATCTTCCATTCTTAGTTTGACAAGCTCTGTATATGTATTCAAAATTCTTTCGCAGCCCTAATTTTTCTTCTCACAGTTTTTGGTTTTATTAGTTGAAATTACCCATAAAATGCTGTTGATTTAATCAAATTGCAACATAATATTTAGTACGTATCATTAATACTTCTCGCGCCCTACGAGTTTTTAATTGGGATATATTTTGTAAAAATGCTAGATAAAATACTATAAAAACTATTTACAAAAAATAGATTTTCTAGAGCTTAAATCGATCGCCTCTATCTTTCGATTTTTGTATTTAAAATTGACAGTGTTTTGTTTAATAGTTCATCAAACATCTCGATACTTAATTTACCAGTGTTGGTATTTTGAAAACTAACATGATAGCTGTCAATCATTGCTAAAGCATTGTCAAAATAATGCACTTTGCCATGAGAGAATTTATATTTATTTTTTATAATTTTATTGCCGCGTGATTTTAGCAATTCTAAATAACTATCATGGGCAGTAGCTCCTAATGCCAATATTAATTTAAGATTTTTTAAATGCTTAAAATCATATTCTAACCAAGCTTGGCAATTTAATAATTCATTGCGTAGCAATTTATTAGCCGGTGGAACACATCTGGCGGCAGCCGTTATCCAAAGATTATTAAGCCTCATACCATCATCTAAATTTATAGACTCAGCTTGGCTAGCAAAACCTGCTTTATACAAGGCAGGAAACAAAAAATCGCCACTGGAATCACCAGTAAACATACGCCCAGTTCTATTTGAACCATGTGCCCCTGGAGCTAGCCCAAGCAAAAGTACTTGGGCATTTAAATCACCAAAGCCTGCTACTGGTTTACCCCAGTAGCTAGCCTCATGGTAAATTTTACGCCGCATTATTTCTTTTTTTGCAACTGCTTCTCGATGTTTTGCCAAGCGTTTACACTTACGGCAATTTGCCAAATCTTTAGGAAATAATTGGGACATCAGCTAAGGCAATTTTAATACACTCTAAGGCTTCTTTGATAATATCTTTTGAAGTAGCAAAATTAAGCCTTACATGGCCTTGCCCACCAGGGCCAAACCATGCTCCATCATTTAGGGCGAGTTTAGCATTTTCTAGCAAAAATTCACTTGGATTACCTAAATCATATTTGGACATATCCAACCATGCCAAATAGCTAGCCTCAGGGGCAAAATGAGTAACAGCTGGTAAATTCTCAGAAATATATTTTGCTATAAAAATTCTATTTTTGTCTAAATAATTTAAGACATCAGCAAGCCAGTCATCGCCTTTTTGATAGGCAGCTATTGTTGCAATTTGCCCTAATACATTGGGCTTAGTAGTAATGCCAGCAGCAATATTTTGTACATATTGCATTAAGCCTGCATTTTCGGTAGCTAAAAAACCAGTCTTTAAGCCAGCGATATTAAAAGTTTTGGTAGCACCAAACAAGGTTATTGTCCGTTGAGCAATTTCTGGGCTTAATGACGCAAAAGGAATATGCTTGTGAGCACCGAAAATTAAGTCACTGTGCAATTCATCAGAAACTACCCAAAGCCTGTGCTTTAGAACGATTTCTGCTAATCTCTCAAGCTCATTACGACTATAAGCACGACCTACCGGATTATGAGGATTGCAGAGCATAAACATTCTAGTAGCTGGGCTAATTTGTGACTCTAAGAGATCAAAATCAATACCCCAAGCAGCCTGATCACGATAAAGCTGGTTATAAACTGCCACTCGATTATATTTTTCTACCCCCATCATAAATGGGCCATAAACGGGGGTTTGAATGATCACTTCTTCTCTTTTACTGGTGGTTGCTAAAACCGACAAAAATAAACCCTGCACAATACCGGCAATTGGATAAATATGATCTTCGTTTAAACCCCACTGATAGCGATTCCACATTCTTTCAATAGCGGCTTCTTTTAAGCCTGGCAACCCACTGTATTCGGCATAGCCAAACATATCAGTATTCATATAACTAACTATTGCTTCTTTTATCTCATCAGCTATAGGAAAGTCCATATCTGCTACCCAAAGTGGCAAAACATCTTCTGGGTATTTTTTCCACTTCATTGCGGCTTTTGCTCGCAGTTGCTCAATATTTAATTTATCAAATTTATGCATAGATAATTCTAACCTTTAAAAAACTTTTTGAATTTTGTTATACTCGATGATTTACTTAAGCCAATAAAGAGAATTGAACTAATCGAATAATCAGCCAAGACTGTTTTTATTAGAAATTGAGCAAGTCCAAAATTTATATCAATGTACCTGCTACTTAAGTCTTGCTTAAAATTCCTAAATCCCATTAGTCATAAGCTTCTATTAAATCAATTGCCTGTTTGCTAAAATGCCCAGAGTTTGTCTTGCTTAGAAAAAATTTGCTGGTTTGCTTTTAAGCTTAATCTTTAGTTCCAGAGTATCTAAAGGCTTTAGCTATCATTTTGTAAGATTTACCTTTATCTATTGCAATTTTATTGCCACAGCTAAAATATAGGCTACCTTGTATAGGCTCAAGCCTATACTCTCTAATAATCCGAAACTTATGGCAACGCAAGACCTGCCCCTTACCGACCTTATGATATTTAAACAGCTTGGCTTTACATGCCGCACAGCGAATTAGTAAAATAATTTCCTCCTCTAAAATGCCTTAAGCACAATCATAAAACAAAAACTTGCTAAATAAACAGCTAAAATAAAAGCAAGGAGCAAAAATTGATTTATAAAAAGCTAGGACAAAGTAATATCGAAGTTAGTATTATTGGTTTAGGTACTATGACCTGGGGTCATCAAAATAGCCAGACAGAAGCCTTTGAACAAATGAACTTTGCAGTTGAAAACGGAGTTAATTTTTTTGATGCGGCCGAACTATATCCAGTACCCGGAAACCCAAAAACTTATGCAGAAACCGAAAAGATTATTGGGCGATGGCTAAAAAAATATGGCAGGCGAGACGAAATAATTTTGGCAACAAAAGTTGCCGGACCAAGTGCAGGTTTGCGCTATATGCGTGATGGTGAAATACCTCGTTTAGACCGAAAAAATATAATTATGGCAGCCGAAAACTCTTTAGAAAGATTGCAAACTGACTATATTGATTTGTATCAGTTGCATTGGCCAGATAGAAATACCAACTTCTTTGGTAAACGAGGCTATGTACATGATGAAAATGAACATTTTACCCCAATAGAAGAAAGCTTAGCTGCTTTAGATGAATTAGTAAAATCTGGCAAAGTACGTAATATTGGCTTGTCTAATGAAACGGCTTGGGGGCTAAACAAATATTTAGAGCTTGCTAAATATAAAAACTTAGCCAGAGTTGTCACTGTGCAAAACCCTTATAGCTTGGTTAATAGAACCTATGAAATTAGCATGGCAGAAATAAGCATACGTGAGCAAGTGGGCTTGTTGGCTTATTCACCTTTGGCTTTTGGCTTATTGAGTGGCAAATATTATGCTGGAGCAAAGCCAGAAAATGCACGCCTTAGTATGCCTTTATACAAACCATTGCAGCGTTATAACAATGCAGAAACATATAAAGCCGTTGACGCTTATACCGATTTGGCTAAAGAGCATGGGCTCGAGCCTGCTCAAATGGCACTAGCTTTTATAAACTCTCGTCCATTTTTAACTAGCAATATTATAGGTGCAAGTAATTTAAAACAATTAAAAATGAATATTGATAGTGCCGAGATTAAACTATCTGATGAAGTCTTGGCAGCTATAGAGGCAATTCATAATAGCCAACCTAACCCTGCTCCATAAATAATAAGGTCTTAAATAACGGCGTTTAGATATTTCTGAAATTATGACAATCAATACAGTAGTTATAACTAGCTTGAAAAGATAATATGCCATTTTTAGGCCTTATCTTCAGGCAAGCTCGAGCGCAATCTTCATCATATCCATATAAGCCCGTTCTCTATCTTCTGATGCGTCTTCTTGCTTGCTAACCAAACTATCACTAACCGTCAAAATTGCTAATGCTTCAACTTTATGTTTGGCTGCTAATGTATATAAAGCTGCGGCTTCCATCTCTACACCCAAAACTCCATAATCAGCCCAAAGCTTCCATAATTCTGGGCTGTCATTATAAAATTCATCGCCAGACAAAATATTGCCAACCGTCACTGATATATTAGCTGCCTCAGCAGCATCGACAGCTTTTTTTAACAAATTCCAACTTGCTATTGGTGCATAATACATATCAGTAAACAAGCGTCTGTGAATGTTAGAACTGCTTGAAGCAGCCATAGCAATAATAATGTCTCTCAATTTTAGTTCTGGCTGTAACGCCCCACATGAACCAACCCGAATTAGCTTTTTGACATCATAGAACATGATTAATTCATTAATATAAATGGAGGCCGAAGGCATACCCATACCCGTCCCTTGAATTGAGACCCTATTACCCTTATAAAAACCAGTATAGCCATACATTCCACGCACTTCGCTATACCGTACAGCATTTTCTAATAAATTCTCGGCAACATATTTTGCCCTCATTGGGTCACCCGGTAATAAAACGGTTTCAGCAATATCACCTTTTTTTGCAGCTATATGCACACTCATCTTTACTCCTTTTTTTAAGTAAAACTACAACTAGGGCTTTACTTAATGAATATTAGTATTTTAACCCTAAAATTAAGAAGATAGTAAATCTATAATAAAAAATTAGCCAATACTAAAAAACTAGTTTTTATTTGCTGCTATTGTTCTGGCTAGTTCTTTATCAAAAGTGATTATTTTGTATTTTTCAGAGAGCACAACTAGCGATGTATCAACAAGGGATAGTTTGTTTCTACTTTCTAATAAAGAGTTTTACGCTTTCATGGTAACATTCATTAGACAGTAGCACTTCAATATCGTTAGCTAGGACATTATCTAGAAAATGTTTTGCAAGGCCTTCTCCTGCTTTTTTCTTTAAAACTGTGCTCACCTCAAGAACAACATAGTCCGTTAAGACATCTGGTTTAGGATAATCAAAGAGCTCTTTGGCTTTTTCAAAATTCGAATCATCTTCATATAAAAATGAAATCCAAATATTGGAATCATAGATTATTTTTTTGGCACTCCTAATCCTTATAACCGTAGACAATTTCATCTACTTTAGAAGATAGATTAGCGTCAGTAGATTTTGTTTGCAGTAATCGCAAACTTTCAATAAAAGAACCATATTTGCTGTTTTTCTCTAGGTTCTTGTTTTCTTCAGGAGTCTCAACTTCTTCTGGCACAATAGAAAAAACAAATTTATTATTTTTATAGACCTTAAAGTATTCGCCAGCTTTGGCACGCTCGCTAATATCTTTGGTATTACGGCTCAATTCTCTGATATTTATCTTAGTCATAAAAGTATATTAGTAGCGATGTCAGACAAAGCCAATAAGTGTCAGACAATACTAGTAGCCAGATGCCTGCCCATCTTTACGGCTATCAGAAGCCGCAATATAGCCAGATTTTGTTTTATAAATTATTTGAGCTCCGCCAAAAGCAAAATTTGCATTTAGCTCTGAACGCTTTATAATATGGCCTCTTTGCTCGAGCCCAATCAAAACATCATCAGAAAAACCAGCTTCAACAGCAATTTCTAAACCCTCTAAAACTTGCCAGCGTGGGGCATCACTAGCGCTTTGTGGGTTTTGTTTATAATCAAAAATCCGCACAATCATCTGCAGATGTCCTTGGGCTTGCATTGGCCCGCCCATAACCCCAAAGCTCATCAGAGCTTGTTTATTCTTAGTGACAAAGCCTGGAATAATAGTATGAAACGGCCTTTTATTAGCAGCTATTTGGTTGGGGTGGCCCTCTGCTAGGCTAAAACCCGAGCCTCTATTTTGCATGCTAATGCCCGTTTCTGGTATTACAATGCCAGAGCCAAAGCCATGATAATTAGATTGAATAAAAGAAACCATCATGCCATCTTGATCAGCGGTTGTCAGATAAACTGTACCAGCTTTTTCGGGCATGCCATATTTTGGGTCTTGGGCTTTGCTCATATCAATCAGAGCAGCCCGCTCTTTTAGATAACTCTCGTTTAATAAATCTTCAGCTTTTACAAGCATATATTTCTCATCGGCAATATAGCGATAACAATCAGCAAAAGCTAATTTCATGGCTTCTATTTGTAAATGCAAGCTGTCCAAACTATCTGCTGGATATTGGCTTATATTATGATGCTGCAAAATACCCAAAGCAATTAGAGCGGCCAAACCTTGACCGTTTGGTGGGATTTCATGTAAATCAATCCCATGGTAGTTTTGCGAGATTGTTTTGACCCAATCTACCCTGTGCTCAGCTAAATCTGCCAAAGACATAGCAGCATTATGCTTTTGGGCATCTGCTACTATTTTTTGGGCTAATTCACCTTTATAAAATGCTTCAGTTCTAGTTTTGGCAATTAGTTTTAGAGTTTTGGCTTGATTTGGGTTTTTAAATAACTCGCCTGCTTTAGGAGCACGGCCATCAATTAAGAAAGTTTTGGCAAATTCTGGGAAAGCAGCAAATACAGAGGCTGACTTTGACCAGGCTCGAGCCGTAAGCGGGGAGACCATAAAACCATGTTCGGCATAATTAATAGCAGGCTCAAATAGTTCTTCAAAACCTAAATTTCCAAAGCGTTCTGACAAGGCTAGCCAAGCAGAAACAGCCCCCGGAACCGTGACTACATCCCAACCACGCAATGGCATTTTTTCCAAACCGTCAAACTTAGTTAAATCCAAGTTTTTGGGTGATCGGCCAGAAGCATTTAGAGCATGCAATTTTTTGCCATCCCACAAAATACAAAAAGCATCACTGCCAAGACCATTGCTAGTTGGCTCTACTACCGTCAGAGTTATGGCGGTTGCAATTGCGGCATCAACCGCATTGCCGCCTTTATTTAAGATTGTTAAACCAGCCTGCACCGCCAAAGGTTGTGAGCTAGCCACAATATTTTGAGCCATTACTGGCATACGCTGTAAGCGATAAGGAAAATTAAAGTTCATTTTAGAGCCCTTATTATAGCTTTGGACAAATAACAATTTGCAAATAAGCTAATGAAATTAATATAAATTCTTGACTTAAAAAGTAGTTTTTGCATAATAGGCATTATAGCCTTAGATTAATGATTAAATTGGATAGACTCGAGCCTATTCAATTTAATTTTCTAATTTACCGAGCAATCTAATTATTTTTATTCACTACCCCAATATTCAATATCCCTTTGTCATCTTGATTCTTTTTCTCACAACTTTCAGTTTTTATTTATTGAAACTACTCGTAAAAGTGTTAATAAAAACGCCAATTTATACTCAAAACTAATTAGTAATAAAACCAATTTACAACAATATGCAGCAAGAATTTTCTAAAAAAAGATATGCCAGCTATTGTAGTGGTTTACCGTAATTTAAGACTAGGCCAAAAAGATGCCAAAACATTACAGAAACCAAAACTAAGCATAAGAAACATTATTTTACAATTACCTTAGCTCCTACTGGGGGTTAGGCTTTCCAAATAAAATACCCTAATCTAGAATATTCTAAATTAGGGTGCTCCCATCAAACCCCTTGGTATCACTCATCCCAAAAGCAGCTATCTTTAGGTACTGGGATATATAGATACTATATTACCTCAGCTCAAAATGGAATTATAGTTTTTTGAACTGACAAGTAACTATTAAAAAATATTATAATAGTTGCTATGAATGCTCGACCAAAAGAATTAATAGTTGATAACCCTAAGATCATAAAACTATTATCAGATACTAAAGCTATTTTAATATTACAAGTATTTTCACTAAAACCCAAAGCAATAAAAGATGCTGCTTTGGAATTAGGTATTAGCATTAGTAATTGTCAATATTGGGTGAAGCGTTTTTGTGAGCTTGATATATTATCAATAGCTTATAAAAAAAAGCGGGCTGGCAGTGCAACAAAATATTATTGGCTATCAGCTGAGCAAATCATAATAGATTTAAAACCAGAGTTATTAGAAAATTACTATAAAACTCTTCTAACTATCTACTCTGAGCTTACTCTCAGAGGCTTACTTTATTCTATGTCTGAGTTTAAACATAAATATTTAATAAGAGTTGCACCTAACGAACATGGTTATCTCTCTTACTTGCTAATGAAAGATCAAGATGGCAAGAGGGTTCATTTTACAAAAGAGCTATTAACCCCCGAGTTTCCTGCTTCTCTAGCTAGATGGGGTAGCTTAGAACTAAAATTTGAAGATGCTAAAGCTATGCAAAACGAACTTTATGAGTTAGTAGAAAAATATAAGACCAAAACTACTTCGGACCAAAAAATCTATTTCTTTCAAACTAGTTTAGCTCCCAGAGTGGATTAACTAAAGCTATATTTTAAAATTAAATAGCCATTCAAACTCACGCATTCTATAGCTATTGGGAATAAGCCCAAAAGCAGTATTGCGAAGGCTTGTTAATAATGGATTTGTTAGTTGACCGATTGGCCCCAGTTGCTTTGATAATCTTTGCACCTTGTTGGCTCGAGCCAAACGCTTGTGTTGATAAGTTTCTAGAGCAGTTGCAATATCATCATTTTGGCTTAAAGACTGAGCTAAAACAACAGCATCTTCAATAGCCATTACAGCACCCTGACCCAAATTAGGCTGCATAGCATGAGCAGCATCACCTAAAAGGGCAATATTGCCTTTTACCCATTTTTTTAAGGCTCTTATCTCAAAGATATCATTTTGCAAAATATCAGCATTATCAGTTTTTGTTATAATGTCAGGAATAGGGCTATGCCAATCTTGGATATGTTTATCTACAAAAGCCTTTCTAGCCTCTTTCTTTAAGATATTATTTACTGGCTGCTTATGGGTTAAATACCAATAAATCTCATTATTTTTCATAGGGAAAACCCCAAAACGACCGCCTTTCCCCCAAGTTTCAAAACTAGACCCCAGCTCAACAGTTGGGATTGTTTGCTTACAAATCCCTCTAAAAACAGTAGCACCTGAGTAATTTAGAGGAATCTCAGCAAAGCTTTGTTTACGAACTTTAGAATTGATACCATCTGCGGCTATTAATAAGTCTCCGCTTGCACTTGTAGAATCAGCAAAATTTACAGTGATATTCTTCCCCTCAGTATAACTCTCAAAAGATTTATTTAGAAAAATATGCTCTTTTCCCAAGGATTTGACTAAGATTTCATGTAAGTCTCCTCTATGCATAACTACTGACGGCAAGCCAAATTTCTTTTTAAAATCCGCTGCCGGAATAGCAGATATAAGTTGTCCATTTTGAGTAAATAATTGACTAGTTTTTATCTCGGCAGCTAAAGAAATAATTTCTTGCTCGAGACCAATCTCTTTAAATGCTTTAAATGCGTTTACCCACAAACTTATACCTGCACCTAATCGCTTAAACTCACTTGCTTGCTCATATACTTCAACTTCTATACCCGCTTTTTTTAAAGCTATAGCGGCTGTTAGACCGCCTATACCCGCACCTACAATTATTGCTTTCATTTCAACCTCTTTTTATAAAACTATTTTTGTTTTGAACCTAGTTTCTCTATCTTCTTTAGCCAATTTTGTCTAAAACTATCTTTAGAATTTCTAATCAGGCTCGAGCCCAGTCCTTTTGCGATAGCAAAACTCAAGGTTTTGATTAAAATCTAAATCACGAATAATTATTTCTTTTAACTCTGCCCCAAATTTGAGAGCCCCTTTATAGGCATTGCCAAGAGCAAAATTATAGTTCTCAGCATCTGGATGCCCTTGTATCAATAAAATTTTCTTAGCTTTCATCATTCTCCAAATACAATTCAACTAAATTGATATACATCTCACTAACTTTGTCAAAAGAAGTCTCATGCCCAAAGACCATACGCTGCATAATCAAACCCATAAAAAAGGATAAAGAGAAATCAATTAGTGCTGGATTATCAGAATTGATAAAACCAGCAATTTGGGTTTTCATTTTTTGGCCTATTTTGGCAATTAGCTCAGAATTGTCTAAAACATCTTTTTGCCTATAAAAGTCTGTTATTAATAGCATCTCTGCTATCATGAATTCTTCTCTGGATTTAACAAAACTTACATAAGCCTCGAGCCTGTCTCGGTTATTACTTAGACCACTAATACTCTCCTTGGCATCATTAATATCAAGGTCAACAGCCATTTCAGCAAGTGCATGAAAAATAGCTTGTTTATTTTTAAAATAATGATAAAGCGTTCCGGTAGATACATTCGCAGCTTTGGCAATTTCTTTTACGCTAACGGCTTCGTAGCCTCGTCTGGCAAAAAGCTCAAAACAGACCATCAAAATCCCTTCTCTCATTTCTTTGTGATTTACAATTTTAGGCATATTTTATTTTATAACGAACATTCAATATAAATTGTTATTTTAATTACTAATTGAAAAAGCTATCCCCAAACTAATTTACTACTAGTCTCTATTCAATTTCATAGGCCTAAAATATTCTCTTTAAGAAAATATAGATAAGTTTGAAATTTGTCCGAATACTATCCTCTATCTCTGATCCTCACATATTTCCTATACAAACACATGGCTAGATTTTCTAATCTAAAATAATCTAGAATATACCAATGAGCAAAGAAAATGAAAAAGATATAAAAACAAGTCCAGAAGATAATTTAGTAATTACAAAACACAAAGTCAAAATAAATAACAAGGAAATTAAATACACTGCCACCACCGGCACTATTGTTCTCAGTTTTGAAGGTACTAATCAAAAAGATAAAAAAGCGGAGTTTGAAGCCTCAAAACCCAAAGCGGAGGTGTTTTTTACCTCTTATGTAAAAGATGGGATAAGAAACAAAGCAAAACGCCCCATAACTTTTGCTTTTAATGGTGGCCCAGGTTCTGCCTCAGTATGGTTGCACATGGGCATGCTTGGCCCCAAGCTTGTAAAGCTAAATGATACAGGCTACACCAAACCACCTTTTGAATTAAAGGACAATCAATATTCACTATTAGATGAAACTGACCTTGTTTTTATAGACCCAGTAGGTACTGGTTATAGCCGCCCAATCGAGGGTGAGAAACGCAAAGAGTTTCATAATTTAGATAAAGATATTGAGAGCTTAGCTCATTTTATTAGGCTCTATATTAGCCGCAATGAGCGCTGGCTAAGCCCTAAATTTTTGGCAGGTGAGAGCTATGGTACTACCCGTTCTGCGGGTCTTTCTGGCTATTTACAAGAGCGGCTAGGTATATATCTAAATGGTTTAATTCTTATTTCTAGCGTGCTTGACTTTTCTACCTTGCGTTTTGCTAATAATAACGATTTACCATATAGCTTGTATTTACCTACTTATACTGCAACTGCTTATTATCATAAAAAATTGTCTGAAAGCTTATTAAAAATGCCCTTAGAAGAATTACTGGCTGAGGTGGAAGATTTTGTAACTAATGAGTATGTAGGGGCACTTTGGCTAGGCTCGAGCCTAGCCCCCCAAGCTCGCAAAGATATTATTGTCAAACTCTCTTATTACACTGGTCTAAGCAAAGATTTTTTAGATAAAACTAATCTTAGAATTAATATAATGAATTTCTGTAAAGAACTATTACGCAATGATGGCAAAACCGTAGGCAGATTAGACAGTCGTTTTAAAGGTGTTGATAAATCTGGCATAACTGCCAACTTTGAATTTGACCCCAGCATGGCAGCTATTACCGGTCCTTATACTGCTACTTTTAATGACTATATTCGCAAAGATTTAGAATATAAAAACGATATTCCTTATGAGATATTGTCTTATGAAGTATTTGGAAATTGGACTTGGGGCAAAGAAAACGAATATGTTGATGTCTCAGAAACTTTGCGTAAAGCAATTTCCATGAACCCGCATTTAAAAGTACATGTTACTAATGGTTATTTTGATTTGGCTACGCCATATTTAGCAACTGAATACACCTTTAAACACCTAGATTTGGCCAAAGAATTAGAAGCCAATATCTCTATGAGTTATTACGAAGCTGGGCATATGATGTACCTGCATGAGCCATCACTTAAAAACTTAAAATCTGAATTACTTAGCTTTATTAATAAGGCAAAATAGCAGTAAATTTAATTGCTATAAATCAAAATACTAAATATTTTAATTTATAGCAATTTTTCTAGAACAAAAATTACTCTCGTTTAAACCACGGAATCCCCCGATTCCAAATTGTCTAGATGCATTTCTATCAAGACTATGTTTACCACTCATTTAAACCACGGAATCCCCCGATTCCAAATTTCTACCCAAAGGCCTATAATCCCCCGTCTAATAGTCTACTAATAAACAAGAGAAAAGTTATTATTGCATAGGGCAGCCTAAAATAGTAGATATTTATTTTAGGCTGTGTGATAATGACTCATGTATAATCAACTTGAGACTATAATCATTGACAATACCGAGGCCACTTTATTGCTAAAAAACCTTAGTTTAGCAGAGTATTTACAGCCCTTCTTTATAGAACCCCGCAATTTAACCCAAGCAGCTTTGGAGCTCAATATTAGTAGAGAAAGTTACTATTATTGGATTAAAAAATTTTTAAAACTCGGATTATTAGTCATAGCTTATGAGCAAAAACGCTCAGGCAGCAATATAAAATACTATATTACCCCTGCAAAAATAATGATATTAAAATTAGAAAAAGGCTTGTCATCATTAAAGCAATTCTATGAATTTGCCAATAACGATTATAATGACTTAATTATTGATGCTTTTATCTCATCTATCGAAAACTTAAAAAAAGATATAGGAATATCTTTCGGACTTAACAAGCAAGCTAAGCTAAATATCTGTCCATTATTACTAAACCAAGAAAACGATTCTATAGAATATGCCATGCTGTCAGCCAAAGCTCCTGCTGCATACGCTGTTTGGAAAAATATGCAGCTTAGTTTTTCTGATGCAAAAGAGCTGCAATCCAAGCTAGTAGATATAATTAATGAATACGAACACAAAGCTGTACCCGGACAAGCCAATTACTATATTCAGGTAGCAATTGTGCCAGAGAAATAAGCCTAAGCAAGTTCAAAACTAAGCTCTGCCCTGACTTTGTCCTGATAGTTAAAAAGCCTCAGTTTTGCAGAATGTAAATCTGCTAAGGCCTTGGCGATTGCTAGGCCCAAACCCATACCGCCAGTATTTCTGTTTCTGGCACTATCGGTTCTAAAAAAGCGTTCAAAAAGCTGCTCTGATTGTTCTGGCAAAGCTTGATTAGAATCATTATCAATGGTTAGGATGCTATTATTATCAACTATTTGGGTGCGTACTATAACTTTGCCAGCATCTGGGCTATAACGGATTGCATTGGCCATTAGATTAACAATAATTTGCTTCAAACGATCAGTATCTGCTCTAATTGGACTTGCTTGCAAATCTACTTCAATTCTAATCTCTTTTTCTTTAGCTTTTGCCATAAATCGTTCTATAACCTCTTGGGTGATATCTCGCAAATCTATATTTGCAATATTCAAACTTAATTCTCCAGATTCTGCTAGGCTAAGCAAACGCAAATCGTCAACTAAGTGTTCTAAAAAATCAACCTCTTCTACCAAAGCTCGATATGTTTTAGGGCTAGGCTCGAGTATACCGTCTTCAAGGGCCTCTAATTCTGCCTTCAAAATAGCCAGAGGTGTGCGTAATTCGTGGGCAATATCCGCAGTCATACGTCTTTTTTGTTCCTCTTCAGCTGAAATTTTATCAGCCATATTATTAAAACTCGTTGCCAAACGGCTCAATTCATATTTTTTATCCTTACCCTCTATGGCACGCAAATCTCGTTGACCCGAGCCATAATCTTCAGTAATTTTTGTTAGCTCAACAATTGGCTTGGTCAAAGAATAAGCAAAATAAATAGCAACTATCACCGCTACAACCAAGGCAATAATTGCAGCCTGAATAGCACTTTTGCGTAGATTATCTATGAGTCTACGTCGTTGCTCTAAGCCTGCGGCATGCTCATGCTTTCTTTGCTGGGTCTGTTCTAATTCATTATCAACAAATTGACGTACTTGTTTATTGGTTGCCTGATGGCTTAAATAGCTACTAGTAGAAGTTGCAAAAATAGCAACTAAAGCAAACATTATTATTAGTCTGGTAGATAAATTCATGAGCGCAGTCTATAGCCTACCCCTCGTACAGTCTCGAGCTTTTGACCACATTCTCCCATGCGTTTACGTAAATTTTTGATATGAGCATCAATGGTTCGCTCATCAACAAAGCTGTCTTTTGAGCTCTGCCTTAATTCGGCACGGCTAAAAGCATAATCTGGGCTAGCTGCCAAAAAAGCCAAAAGCTTAAATTGGGTAGGACTAAGTTGCAAAACTTCGTCGACACATTTGGCTTCTATGGCATTCAAATCAATACTTAGTTGACCCAATTGGTAATGTCTTTTTAAATTTTGACCATTGCTACGTCTTAGTACTGCTTTAACTCTAGCTACAACTTCTCTAGGGCTAAAGGGCTTAGTTATGTAATCATCTGCACCCAGCTCGAGCCCAATCAATTTATCTATTTCTTCAGTTTTTGCAGTAATCATAATTATTGGTATTTCCGATTCTTTACGAATAATTTTTGTAAGCTCTATGCCATCAATTTCTGGTAGCATTAGGTCGAGCAATATTAAGTCCGGCTTAGCGGCTCTCCACAGCTCGAGCCCATACTTACCATTATTGGCATATTCCGTTTTGTATCCAGCAGCTTTTAAGTAAGCCTCAAGCACATTTGCTATCCGGCTTTCATCCTCAATTATCAAAATTAACTCTTTGGCCATAAATCATCATAGCCTTTAATCAGATTCGGTAGCTAGCTTGCCTAAACTTTATATCTGGATATTGTAATCAAAAAAAATAAGACCCTTAAAATCAAGGGCCTTATTTTTATAGGAGGGAGACATTGTATAAAAAATCTTTAGTTATTATTCAGCTGATAGGGCTTTGTTAATTCCTACTAGGTGTAAGTCTACTAACCAAACCGCAATTCTATTGTTTTCACGAATTTCAGTAATTGATGCATTTGCTAAATCAGCCTTGCAAGTAGATTGCTCCAAAGCCTCAATTTCGCCGGGTTGCATGCCAGTCATATCCATAATAATGGGTATGGCCTTAGCCAAAGTTTCAGTCTTCATTAGTATCTGAGCAGCATGCCCTACGTCTTCACAAAGACTGCTGTTAATATCTAATATTGTTGAGCGAATGGTCTCTTTATCTGGATTTGCAGATAAGCTTATAGGAAGTGGTTTTGATAGCTTTTCTACACTTGCTTCATCAGACAATGCTAAATCAATTCCAGCTAAATGTATGTCTACAAGCCAAGCAGCATTTTGATTACTAGCCCGAATTTCTGCTACAGATGCATTAGATAAGTCAGCCTTACAAGTAGCTTGTTCCAAAGCTTCAATCTCACCGGGTTGCATACCAGTCATATCCATAATAAAGGGTAGGGCTTTGGCTAAGGTTTCAGTCTTCATTAGTATCTGGGCAGCATTGCCAACATCTGCACATAGTAGTTCATGGGTTTCTAATAGTGCTGCCTTTACTACTGCTGCATTAGCATCGGTAGGTAATTTAACTGGCAAAGGCATTTCTAAATCTTGGTTTCTAGTTTCTACTGTCATTAATTCTGAGTTATTAGCATTTTCCTCGGCATAATGATTCATTGCAAAGATACCAAATTCTTCCATAGATATGCTCTCATCAGCATTAGCATCTATGTCTTCAAAAGCAGGTGCATTTGCTGCATTTTTCATATCACGACCTTCTTGAGCTTTTTCAGTCATATTAGCAGTTTTGACGTTAAAGAATTCTTCTTTTGAGATAAAACCGTTGCCATCTAAATCATGCTTATTGAATTCAGCCATAATATCTGCAACACGATTTTGCCCTTGTTGACCTTGACCCATTTGTCCTTGATTCTGACTATTGCCTTGACCTTGTTGCTGTCCTCTACCTTGACCCATTTGTCCTTGATTTTGTTGATTGCCCTCATTCTCACAATCTCCATTACCACCCTTATGATGTTCACTAGAAAGAGTTTGCATTTGAGCTGGGCTTAGTGTTCCACCGCTTTGGGCAGCAAGCTCAAATGCTGGTAAATGCATTTCTTCAGAGGCTCTGCGCAAATTTGTAAATACTCTGGTTACACTGTCACAATCTTTACTAGCTAATAATAGTTCATCATACATAGCAATATTGGCAATTTCACCTTCTGCCCAAGCAGCAGCAGCTTCTTCTAAACTTTCTGGGGCGTCCACATTACCCAAATAAGGGTTTACTGGTGGATAGCTAATAGCAAATCTATCCATCTGACGCTTTAAAGCCTCTATATGTTTGCCTTCTGCTTTTTGAATACTGACATATGGTTCTACTGCCCCATATTTATCAATCACAGCACCATACATAGCATAAGCTGCATATTCGCCATCGCTACCGCTTAGGGCTTCATAAAGAGCCAAAGAGGTTTCGCTATTCATCAAACAAGATGATCCAGCTGATTGATTATTGCCATTACCTTGGCCTTGATGTTGTCCATTGCCCTGCCCTTGGCCTTGATGTTGTCCATTGCCCTGCCCTTGGGCTTGACCAGCATTAGTTCCTTGAGCAAAAGCAACTACTGTAAAAGTTACTATTATTAATATTCCAAATATTCCTAGTTTTTTCATTTTCTTACCTTTCCAAAGCTTTTATGCACTTAAGCATCGGCTTTATGTAAACAAGGATAGTGCTTTATTAATGAAAGCAGTAAGAATGATATATGAATGTTTTGTGAATCATAAAGTAGTGCTTATATTCTAAAATTTATTAATATATTTGGTTTCTTGAATTATGAAAATATCAAAAAGAAAAACAGTTCAAGACTATTGCTAAAGTCTTGAACTGTTTTCTATACAAGTATTTTTGTTAAATGGTTATAGTCACAAATTCACAATATACAATTTTCTCTTTGGTAGTAAATTAAGCATTCATAAAATGCTAGTAATTCACAGCCTATCTTAATGGTATTGGTTTCTTGAACTAATTATATCTTATAGAGCAGTTGAAATAGCTTTTTTCTTTTTGCGTGGGCTACGCTTAGTACTTACAAAAAACCGTTTAAAATAGTACCAACGTTCAATAACATGAAACACAGAGATTGCAAACATAGCTATACCGATTTCAACATGCCAAAATAAAACATCAAAACGCATAGGAGAAGTAGTACCAGAATTAACCCTAAATGCCAACATCATGCCAAAAACTCCTGAAACTATAAAGCTAGCAAGCAAAAGGGCATTCCAAATTTTTTTATGTTTTTTAACAGTTAATATTTTTTTATTTGAAAAAACTCGCCCAATAATATACATTGTAAGCAGTAACAGTGTGATAAGAAAAATATGGTAGAAATTTCCTGTATCATTGCTATTTTTCAGCTCTAAATTTTCAATTCTTTGGCTTATTTGTAATGATCTAGCAATAGCTTGTGCATCCTTTGGCATCACTGCATAGCTCTCATATAATAATTGAAAAGATATTTTCGGCTTGATGGTCTGTCCATAAAATTGGCCCAGTTTATTGGCATAGTCAAGCTTATCTATCTGATAAATACTCGCAATTTCTGCAACAGTCTTTATTTTAAATTCTTCATCAGCAATAATTGTATTATTTAATAATTCAATGCTTTCATTTTCACTAATTTTCTGACTAGGAACCTTATCTAGTGCAAAAGAAAAACTAGACACTAGGATTAAAATTATTACAGCAAAGAATATTTTCCTTGCTATAGCTCCTTTTATGGGGTTTATCAAAAATTCCAAATTCTTCATAATTATTACCTTTCTATCTCTTACTCAAAAATCTTTCATAACTAAAGATAGTATTTTTTTTATGAAAGCAGTAAGAAAGAAATATGAATGTTTTGTGAATTTTATGTTTAAATTAAAGCTTAGTAATTTATTTTCACAATCAGCTTTAAGCCAGTTAAAAGCAACTTATAAATAACGAAAAGCCCCAGCTTCAAATTATCTTACATTATTAGAAGCTGAATAGTGCTAGTATCATTCTTATGGTGATATCAGAAAGACCAAGCATGATTATTTTAGATGATACAGAGTTAAATTTCCTTTTTAACAATATGCACCCCATGACCTATCTGAAACCATTCTTTACAAAAGCGCGTAGCTTGCAAGAGGTTTCTACTGAACTTAATATTGCTATGAGTAGCTATCATTATTGGATCAAGAAGTTTCTAAAACTAGGACTACTAATAGTTGACTATGAAAAGCATCGTTCTGGTAGCAATATCAAATACTATATTACCCCTGCTGAAAAAATAATAATCAAATTAGATAAAGGCTATATTTCTCAAAAAGAATTTTATGATGCATTCACAACAAAATATGACTTGAATACTATGGTTACCCAACATATGCTTGAAACCCTTTATTTTAATAATGAAGATTTTGGGATTATGCTTCATGAAGACAGCCAAGGGGAATTTTATGCTAAGGGAATAACAATCTCTAATAATGAGCCTAAAACCTATATTAATGATGCAATGCTAGAATATGATTCACCAGCCGTATTAGCTATTTGGAAAGATGTGAGGCTAAAATACTCAGACGCCAAGGAGCTTCAGCGAAGATTAGTAGATTTATTAAATGAATTTGATACAAGAATTTCACCTGGGCAAAAAACTTATCTGCTTCAATTGGCTTTGGCCCCTGAAAACTAGTTAAAATAAATCATCAAAATCTTTACCATTTAAACTATTGAGGTAATTTACGAACGTTATAAATTTAAGCGAGTTAGCCCAGTTTAGATTTTACCTTGAAGATGCTCGAGCATCTCCTCACACCATGCTAGCTTAGCATCGATAATATATTTACCCTCACTAATTGTCATATAGGCATGGTCTGAAGATATCAGCGGCTCTTTATCTAAAACATATTTTTTATGAAGGGAAGTATTAAATTCTTTAGCCTCATTTAAAACTTCTTTGAACCGCCCTAGCTGAGAAATTAACACTTCTTTTGTGCTGTGTTTAGCAAAATATATCCGCAAGCCTAATTCATGCCGTACTGGTGTGAATTGTACTGGCTCTTCAAGCCATTTTTTTAAAAACTCATGACCTTTGTCAGTAATTGTATAGGTATATTTATCTGAACCTTTGGCACCACTACTAGTAGCCCGAGTGGCTAAACCCTCTTTGGTTAAGCGTTTTAAAGTTGGGTAAATTTGCCCATAGCTTTCATACCAAATAGTAGCAATATCACCAAGCTGTTTTCTTATTTCATAACCTGTGGCTGGCTCGCTAGCCAAAAATCCTAATATTGCAAATTGTGTTCGACTTTGTCTTGCCATATATTATTAGCTTATCATGTTAATAGGCTTTAAAGCCACATAGCATTAAGTAAAAGTCTTATGAGTCTAAAATCTGCTTTTTCCACATAATGCCCAAAGCCACCCTCTAAGCATATTCTAAGGTATAGACGTGGAGGGGGTTTATAGTGTTTCACAAAAATTGTATTGGAAGAATTAGTAAAGGTTCTACAAAGTCATACAGATTTCCCTAAAGCCTCTCTCCATTAGTTAAACAGCTAAAATTAAATCTAGAGCAGGGTTTAAACCCTACTCTAGATTTAAAAACTATATTTTGTGAACAAACATTAACCGCTATCATTATTAAAACCAAGATATATAAAAATCTTTATATTTAAATAGTTTAGCTGCTAATAAACTGCTTTTATAGTCTTACTAATACCTGCACCTGCAAGCTTTATATGAGCAATTCGGTATCCAGTTGTTGTGCCATAAACAGTGCCATCTGCAGCAACTGCAAAGCCCGAAAAATATTCTGTTGCACCAGGGATATCATCAAGTTCAAAGCTAAAGCCACTGGCAGATTCCACGTTGTATATAGTGCCCTTAGCATAACCACCAACAACCAAAGTACTGTGATCGGCGGATACTGCCTCTGCATAAGAGTTACTTACTCCATCCCATTCCCACATTTCTACATCACCATTTATTTTATAACGAGCATTTTCATTGCTAGAATTTGTTATTAAAACATCTTCTCCTTGAAAAAACACAAACTCTTTATTGTAAGAAGTATAGAAGCTTACATAGTCAGCCACTACTTCTAAATCTGGAATACTTAGCAGCAAAAAGCGAGCTTCTTTACCATCATTCTTTTTATTATAAACATCTTTTTCAAAACCCTTATATTCATCAGGAATATCACTCCAAGAAACTTTTTCTTCTGTTTCACTATCAAAATCATCAAAGAATATCGCCATTCTGCTACCTTCTGCATTCATACCCATAGAAGAGATATCATCATCTTTATCAAAACTAATTTCAGCAATATTATTTAGCTTATTTTCTGAAATATCAAATACTCCAATAGTATCTCCACCATAATCAAGGTCAATTGCCACTAACCTTTGTGCTTCAGTAGAGATTTGCATCATGCCGTAGTTTGCTAGTTTTGATTTAGTTTCAAAAGTTTCTGCATCTAATATATATATATCTGGCTCACTATCTTGAACATAAAGCACCGTACCATCCGGTGAATAAGCCATTTTATTAATCGTTGAGCCAAAATAAGCTCGCCCTATTACTCCTAAAGTTTCTGCATTCAGAGTGTAAATAGTTCGGTTATTCCCTGCCACAACCAATGTTTCACCATTAGGGTTTAAGGCTAAAGTTAAGCCGTCAATTGCTGTATCTGCAAAGGCTATGCTCAAAACCATTATTAATAAAATCAGGATATTTTTTTTCATTTTTGCTCCTCCTATTTGAGGTAGCTATTACTAGCCATTTTCAATTTAGTAAAGTAACCGCATAATCCGCAAATTCTGCGCTTGGATTTATTATGCTAATTAAGCTTCTGTTAATCTGAATTGTCTTTTGCAACTAGCTTAGCATAAATATATTATAAATTTGAAACGTTTCACTAGCGTTTCACTTTTGCAATCAAAAACAGAGTTTTTTAATTTAATTAGTTCTAATTAGCAGCAATTATGTTTTTAGAAGTACTATCAAAAAGCATTTTTAAAGATCTAAATTTAGGCTCTTAAGAAGTGGCTGCTGTTTATCTTTTTTTGAGACAATAGGCTCGAGCCTATCCCAATCAATATTTATATCTGGGTCACTGTATAAAATACCAAAATCATGCTCTTGTGAATACTCGCAAGAAGTTTTATAAGTCACTATGGCAGTTTCACTCAAAACTAAATAGCCATGGGCAAAGCCTTTGGGTATATAAAGCTGTTGCCGATTTTTAGCTGATAATGTCACACTAACATATTTAGAAAAGCTTTTTGATGATTTACGAATATCAACTGCTACGTCTAATATTTCACCCTCTACTACCCGCACTAATTTAGCCATTGCCTTGGGTTCGGCTTGATAGTGCAAACCACGCAATACATTTTGACGCGAAAACGCTGAATTATCTTGCACAAAATCATCGTTTATGCCAGCATTAACAAATGCAGATTTTCTATAGGTCTCGGCAAAGCTGCCTCTTTCATCTTTAAAAATACTAGCTTTGATTAAGATTACCTCTGGGATTTCTTGCTTTATAAACTCAAATTCTATTTTAACTCACCTTTTATTCTTTCCCATCTATCAATGTTCAGGCTAATATCTTCTGGTAAATCTAGCTCCAACTCAGTTTTTGAGGCACGAAGCACATCTTTTCTACGTCTTTTTGCTAATTCATATGCCGACTTGCGTTCTTTAGCAATATGAATTATTTTATGAGCTATCTTATCGTAGTTTTTAATAGCTAAAGCTATCTCAGGAGCAATAATATCCACATAATCTTGTGAAGTGTATAAATCATAAAACGCCTTGGGATAAGCCCATTCACTAGGACGAAAGCTGGTTCTAATAATTAAATAGTCATCTAAAGTTTTTACAATCTCTTCGGCAACCAACTTGCTCAAAGAATAATAATTACGCACCGGTCCCAAAGGGTCATCCTCTTTATAATTACCTATATCACCATAAAAGACATAGTCAGTCGAAATATAGAGCAGAGGTATTTTATACTTTTGAGCTGCTAGAACAATATTTCTTGTCCCTACTACATTGCTTTGCCAACAATCCTCTTTATTAGTTTCAGCGCTAGCAACATCAGTATAAGCTGCAGCATGTACAATTAGCTCTGGTTTATAAAGAAGGATGTTGTTTTTTATAGATATTTCGCTACGAACATCTAATTCTTCTCTTTCTGGAGCTATAATGCCCTTCAACAATTTTTGCAATTCCAAACCCAAACGACCACTACCGCCTGTTAGAAGCATTGTCATGATCTTAGCTCTAAAGAGCGTTTTTCTTCGGGCAATAAAGAGTTGATTTTAACTAACATCTGTTCAGTTAAGGCTGCCATTTCTTCTTTAGACCTCCCTTGTGGAACTATTGGCTCACCAAATTTCACATTATAGCTACGGCCATTTTGCCATATACCTACCGGCACAATTACCGCTTTGGCACGTTGAGCCAAAAATGATGCTCCATTCATTGCATCAGAAACATCTTCGCTGCGAGTTCCTTGTATAAAAACCAAAACTGCCGCACCCATTTTTAGCCGTCGTAGGGCCTCTTTAATTGCAGACATAGCACTGCCCTCACGATCAACTGGGAAAGCTAATAATTGCCTAACCAGCCAACGTAAAGGTTGCTTTTCAAAGAGTTCTTTTTTGGCCATCATATTTAAGACCCTTGGTGAAGCCATGCCCAAAAATGGTGGATCAACCGCAGCAATATGATTGCTCACAAAAACTACTGGGCCATCTTTAGGGATAGTAGCTGTACCAGTTACCTTAATGCCATAAAAAATCTTGGCATAGACCCAAACCAAAAAATTAGCAATATTATAAATAATAGTACCGTTTACATACATTTTTTAAATCTCTGCCTCGTCAGGCTCGAGCCTAAGCAAGATAACCTCTAATTCTAATTCCATTTCCCTAATTTCCTCTTTTAGTTGCTCTAAGTTCAGTTCTGGATTTTCTTTTTCTGACTTTTGCAGACGTTTTTTATTTTCATTAATCCGCTCTTCCAAAAGACTAACTTCTGCTTGCAAATCTTCAATCTCTTGGGCCTTCTTAACATCAGAAAACACCACATCTTCTGGCTTTAACTCACTTTCTTGTTCTTTTTTACGAATCTTTTTGGGTATAAAAGTTTTACTAGCTACATTACGAGTGTTCATAAATGTCGGCGAGACTATTTCTATCTTGCCCTTGTGCAAACTATCCAAAATCTCTTCACGCAGTTCAGAACGAGCCGATATAAAAGAACTTACATCTTTTAATAAACCACCTACTCGGTAAGTCACCGAAAAATCACCTAGTTCTAAAATTTGTACAAAAGGGTTTTCCAGTTCTGAATTTTTGGCAGCTTCTAGCAAGATTTCTTTAACTAACTTTCTATTTACTTCGTAGCCAAGTGATAATTGAGATGATATTATGGTTCCGCTCGAGCGCATTACAGTCACAGGATTGTTAATAAGCTGCAAATTAGGCAATACAATAATATCGCTATCTTCTGTTTGTATCTGAATATGAAATGGTCCCTTGGACATAACTAAGCCAAAATTATCATCAACCTTAATGGCATCACCAATTTCAAAATCATGCATAAAACCAAGCATAATCCCAGCCATGGCATTAGCAATAAATGTTGTAGAAGATATAGCAATACCAGCGGTTAGCAAAATACCAACCAAGTCAGCAGAACCAAAACTCAGTAAAACAAGCAAAGTAATTAGAGCGGCAAAAAGCCATACAGCCAAGCTATAACGCTTGCGTTCTTTGGGTTTGTGTTTGAATTTTCTTTCAATAAGTAGATAAAAGACAAAAGCCACCGTAATTATTGGAATTATCCAAAATATACCAGCAAGAGCCTCTTTAAAATCCACAGCTTCATTTTACCCAGATAAGCAAAGTAAACCATTACAAACGGATACAAACTGTATGAAAAAGTTCTAATAGCAAAACAAACTAACTCGCTTAAAATTCTAGCTCTTAAGATAGCCTAAATATAGACTTTATGGTTAGAGTCGCAGCAGCTGATTTTATCCTTGCCCAAAAACTACTATCACCTATAAACTAACGCTTTTACAGAATTTACCTGATTTTTATTTTTAATAAAATAATAAACGCTAACAACTATTGCATAAACAGCTAAAACATAAATCAACCAATGCCCATAGCGTACATAAAATGTGAGCCCCTCACGCAATGAAAACTTACCCAACAAACTGCTAGCTTCAAATCGAGCAATGCGTTTAGTGGTTCGTCCATAAGGGTCAATTATGGCAGTAATACCATCATTACCAGCTCGTAAAATATAGCGCTTTGTTTCAATAGCTCGCAAACTCCCCATATCATAATGCTGACCTGCCCCTGCTCCATTACCAAACCAAGCATCATTAGAGATGTTTACCAATACTTGCGCACCTTTTTTGACCATATTACTAGCAATTTGTGGAAAAACAGATTCATAACAAACATAGCTAGCCACCGATTTATCAGAGAAATTGATTGGTACAATCTCTGTCCCTGGTGTACGGCCATAAGCTCCTAGACCAAACCATGAAAAAACAACCTTGTATACCGGCAATAGAAGCTTGCTATAAATCAGACCTTCGCCAAAAGGTACTAAATAAATTTTATTGTACCTACCTATAACCCTAGCATTACTAATACCCAAAACTGCGTTATAACCTTTATAACCCTCCGGGAAAAACTCCCAAATACTTACCCCCGTAATTGTATCTGAATTGTTGCCAGCAGCTTTTATTTTTAAACGATTTTCTTCACCTTTTAAACCTTCTAGCTCTTGAGTCAAAACTGCGCCTTCAGGCCAAACAAGCAAATCAACCCTTTTATCTTTTAGAGCAGTTTTAGTTAAATCCTGATAGACCTCAAAATCATTAGTAGCCCCCTTAGATCTACCTAATGGGTCAGTGTTACCTTGTACTAATAGCACTGTTTTATCTGCTTCAGGCAATTTTTCTTTGAGCCGCAATACTCCATAAAAATATCCACCTGCAAAAATAGCAATAGCCAAAACTACAGCCAAATAACGAGTATTAGATTTTGTTTTAGATGAGCTAAAAATCCTATCTTGAAAGTCAGAATCTATAAAGGCAACAGCCAATAGACTAATTATAGTCAAAGTAAATAAACCAAGCCCCAAAGAACCTGTGAATTCTGCTAATTGAGCAATTGGAGTTTTTATCCAAATATAAGAAAAACTACCCCAAGGAAAAGCCAAAGGCCCTTGCGTGCGTGCCCACTCCAAAATTAACCAAAAGACCGGCAGCAGCCACAAAACCGAGCGTCTTTTACCAGCGATTTTACGAGATAAATAGGCAACTATACCAAAAAATACTCCTTCTAGTAAAAATATTGGTGGATATATAAGCCAAGCCACCGCCCCAAACAAATTAGGAGAAGATAAACTCTGCGGTAACCACAAAATATGAGCTGCAAAAAAGCTGGCTGCAAAAAAGAAACCAATACTATAAGCATGGCGAGCTTTTTCAGAATTTGCAATTAATATAAATAGTGGTACTAATAGTAAAAATAAAGGCCAGAAATTAAATGGTGAAAACGCAAAGCTTAAACCAAGCCCAAGAGCAACAGAAATTATATAAGAATAGATCGGCATCTAAAAAATAATATCATTCTAAAGATGAATTGCTATTTAGAGCCTGTGTACTTGGCTCTTTTTCTTTTTGAAAAAAGCTGCCAATTATCAAAATTGCGCTACCTACCACAACACAGCTATCAGCAACGTTAAAGGTTGCAAAGTTAAATTGTGGCACCGAAAAACTGATAAAGTCTCGAACAAAATGTAGTATCAATCTATCAATGCCGTTGCCAATAGCACCCGCTACAATTAAAGATAGTGCTATTTTTTGAAATTTTCCCAGCTTTTTATTAGTAAATAAAATAAAACCAATTACAGTTGCTACAATCACCGAAAACATACCTAGTATCACTGGGTTACCTTCAAACAAGCTAAAAGCTGCTCCAGTATTTTGAGCATAAACAAAATTGAAACCCAAAAACAATTTTATACCTGGCCCATTTAGGGGTAGGTTAGTAGCTATTAAATATTTAGAGATTTGGTCTAAGGCTATAAAGAAAATAATTATTGCTATATACATATAAGCTCAAGTATAAGGTATTTTTTATAAAGATAACGAGTAAATAGCTTACGAAAGCTAGAACTAGCTAATTACTCAATAGTTATTTTTTAAAACAGCTAAAACAAAATTATATTATTAGTCGTCATTGCTTTAAGAATTAATTTCGGAATCTAAAAAATTATGTAGCAACCTAAGCTTGTTAAGTTCACTTCAAATGTAATTCTATAGCTTATGCAAAAGATTATAATTCAAAAAACCATTGACTTTGTAAAAGAAAGCTTGGCTGCTGCCGAAGGTGGGCATGATTGGTGGCATATTTACCGAGTTTGGAATTTAGCCAAGGCAATAAATAAAATAGAGCATGCCAACGGTTTTATTGTAGAGCTTGGGGCTTTATTGCACGATATTGCCGATTCTAAATTCTATGATGGAGATGAAGAAATTGGCCCAAAGACAGCAAGAGAGTTTTTAAATAAGCTTAGTGTAGACAAAGAAACAATAAAGCATGTTGAGAATATAATTGCCAATATTTCATTTAAAGGCGGCAAGCACAAGCAGCAATTTAGGTCAAAAGAGTTAGATATTGTACAAGATGCTGACAGGCTAGACGCCTTAGGGGCAATTGGTATTGCCAGAACTTTTAACTATGGCGGGCATAAAGGAAGAGAAATTTATAACCCCGATATCAAAGCAAATTTGAACATGACTAAAGAAGAATATAAACATAGCTCTGCCCCATCGCTAAATCACTTTTATGAAAAACTCTTATTGCTCAAAGATATGATGAATACTAAAACTGCTAAAGCTATGGCTAAGCATAGACATAGCTTTATGGAAGAATTTCTTGATGAGTTTTATAGTGAGTGGAGTGGGAAAGTTTAGATGATTTTAGTGGTAAGTCTAAGCAACTTATCAAGCAGGCTCGAGTC
>CAMZLP010000082.1 GCA_947311535.1 uncultured Deinococcota bacterium
TCATGCAGAGCAGCGAGTATGGCAACTGTGGCATGTAATCCAGCTAATACATCTATTAGAGCAACTCCAGTTTTAATAGGAGTACCGTCTTTTTCACCAGTCATAGCCATTAGCCCGCTCAAGGCCTGAATGGCTGCGTCATAGCCTGGTTCATGGCTGCGTTCTCCGGTTTGACCAAAGCCAGTTATGGAGCAATAAATAATTTTAGGATTTATATCTTTTATAGTTTCAAAATCTAAGCCATAGCGTTTTAAATCGCCAACTTTAAAGTTTTCAATAATAATGTCAGCTTTTTTAGCCAAATCTTGCACTATTTTTTGACCCTCTTTTGTTTTTAAATTAATTGCTAGGCTTTTTTTATTACGATTAACTGATAAATAATAAGCACTTTCGCTTTTTATAAATGGTGGCCCCCAGTAACGAGTATCATCACCTTTAAATGATTCTAATTTCCATACCTCGGCCCCCATATCTGCCATCATCTGGGTGGCATAAGGACCAGCTAAGACTCGAGACAAATCTAATACTTTTAATTTGTTAAGCATATTTTAGCCTTGTTTTGCTCTAGTATTTTTCTTTTTATGAACACGCTTACGAGGACGTTTTTTATTTTTTGAGCGCTTTTTGCTATGAACATTTTCTACCTTAACAATAAATGAATCCAAAAATTTATTACCAATATATTGAGTCATTGCCAAAATATGATGTGGTTTTTCTAGATCAATATAAACCAAGCTCTTACCAGGGTGCAATTTGTATACATTAGTCATCTTTTTACCAAAAGCGGTCTCTAGCTCTTTTTGGGCAATTTTATGCACTATTACAGTTTTACCTAACATGGGTACTAAAAAACGGTCTTTACTTGGGTCTAAGAATCTAATTTTATATAAAAGACCAATTGGGTCAACTATTGGCACTATCGCAGCAATTTCTGCTCTATCAGTGCCAGAGCGAGATGCTTTAATTAAGCCTTCTTTTTTATCATAAATGACATTATATTTTCGGTTTTGACCAGGGCTATTGGTTAATTCTTGAAAAGAATAGCTAAAAAATTGACTTCTATGGCTTTTACTTGTCTGATTAATTGTAGTGGTACCAAGTGAACCTTGCAGCATCATCTTGGCTTCTAAAAAAACCATGCTTCCTTTATTATCTGCTGATAAACTGTAATTACCAACAGGTTTTCCTCTATAGCTAAGTCTATAGCTAACTAATTCCATTTAAAAATCCTAACACGTTTTCTCGTCATTTATGGGTTATTTGGCTTTGGGGAATTATCTGGCTCTTCTGGGTTTTGTTCCGGATTTGGCTCTGGCCTTGGAATTTCCAAATCTTCTTGAGTATTTAAAATATCGTCGAATTCTGATGATTGTGAATCTTGCAAGCTTTGCTCTTCTTGATTATCCAAATTATTGTTTTGTTTAGCACTTGGCGAAGGTGCAGAGAAACTGTAAACTGCCCTCAATAGCTCTAAATCAGCATTGTCAACTTTGCCATCTTTATTTAGATCAGCTGGGCTATTGATGCCAGTTTGCCCAAAAGCCTTAGCTAGTTCAATAAGGTCATAAAAATCAATAACTCCGTCTTGGTTTATATCCTCTTTTTTAAATTGATGAAGTTTGGCAAGTTCAGTTATTTCTAACTCCCCTAAGCTTATTTCATCATCATTAATTAAAGGATTCATAATGCCCGAGCTTTGGAGTTTTAGCCCTAATAGCAAACCAGTTTCATGTAATACAACTCGCATCATATCGGTTTTTTTATTTGGATTGATTAATACCTTTATTTGATTTTCGTTACTATTCTCTTGAACGCTTAGTGAGAAGGTGTCTGGCCCAAATAGCTCAGGACTACCATAGTCAATTGTTGTGCTAGCAGTTTCGCTCTCGATAATTTCTAGATTAGGCTCGAGCCCATTCCAATTAGCAAAGGCTTCATTTACAGTTTCTTTTAGTGCTTCGTCAGCTTTTACAAAATAATCAATAGCAAAAGCAGTTGCAAACAAAAATAGGCTTAAAATAATTAGCTTCTTCATTTTTTAGCCTCAAAAGCCTTTTCAAAGGCGCTTAGAAGATCGGTAGTACTAGCACCTTCTCCATCTAAAATTAGTTTGGAATCTTTATCTAAGCTTAAAGTCCTGTTTGTTTCATCAATTAAACCTAAAGCTTGCTCACGCCACAAGCCCTGCCTAAAGCCAACAATTGGTGAATAGTATTCATTTTTATAAGCTAAAATCAAAATATTTTCATCTAAAGAAAATCGGGGCATTAGGCTCACAAGGGTATTTTTGTTATTTATATTTCCACCATAAAACAAAAGGCTTATTTCAGTTTTGCCATCTAGACCAAAAAATGGTTTTAAAATCTCAAAGCTAACTTTGGTCCAAGGCTCTGCTTGTTTTTCTATGCTCTCAATTGCACTGACTTTTCCAAAAAATGCAATTTGACTGCGCTCGAGCATATCCTCTAAGCTAAGCTCTTGAAAACTAGTAGCCGAGCTAAATGAAATAATAATTAGCAAGAAAATAATTTTAAATAGTTTCATATTATTTATTCTCCTCGGAATCTTGATTATCATAATCATAATTATCCGCTGTTCGACCCTCAGTTAAGCTTTTGTAAGCATGCGTATCCGAACTAGAAATAAATTCAGTGTCAAAGTTTATTTCTAAATAGGAGGTCTTAAGAGGTCTTAATTCAAACTCAAAAATACGCCTATCGCCATTTAAGCTAGTACCCAAAATTGCAATGTCCACCTCAAGGCTAGAGCCGTCAAGCTCAGAAAATATTGCAAATGATTCGTTTTTAACCCGTAAACTATCTGGAATCATTTCAAATAATTCTGCATCCCAGCTAATACTTGTCCTAAAAGCTTGCAATGAACGAGCCTCTTTAATTTCTGCCCGAACAGTTATAACCCGCTGAATTTCAGTTAGAGGAATATTTAATGTCAATTCTGCTGGTGGCGGTATTACCACATTTAAAGAGTAATCATGAAAGGTTTTTGATAAATTAGCATCGCTAACGGTAATAGTGAAGTTATAGTTTCCCTCTTTAGTTGCAATACCTCGGATAGTGCCGCCTTGTAAATTTAAACCTTCGGGCAATCTGCCTTTGCTTAGCTCAAAATGATAAGGGGTGAGCCCCCCAATAGCCAAAATATTTTCTGAATACTCTTCGTTGATAAAAGCATCAGCCAGATTAGAGTTTTTGATATTTAGTTGCTCAGCTGTGGTATCTAGTTCGGTATTACAACTAGATAATAAACCCAGAGCAATAAAAAGCATTCCTAAGCGGAAATATTTATACATAGGCTATAGTTTAGCAGATATTTGTGAGAGTGATTTTAAGAGGCTAACTATATTTTTATAAGATTTAGAATTATTCTTCAGCTTTTTGCCAGTGGCCATTTTTGCCACCTTGCCATACTGAACCGTCGTTAGGATAGCTTTGTAAAATAACTACAATCTCTTCTAAAGGAATTCTATAGGCAAAACGAGTTTTTAAGTACCAAAGCTCGAGCCTATCGTATAAAAGCTTAGAACTAAGCCCTTTGTCAATAAAAGCAAGCCTAGTTGCGTAACTAAGAGCTCGGGCTAAAGCTAAATCAAAAAGGGCATGCCGTGACATACCCTTTTTATAACAGTTTAATTTGGCTTTATAAGTTTTCTTTAATATTTGTTAAGATTTGTTTTAATTCACTTTCATTACTACGGTCCAACCTAATATCTACATTGTCACCAACAATAAATAGCTTTTCTACACGCTTTGAATGCTCAAGATCGCCATCAAGACGGGTAAAAACTTCTACCTTTTCGCCAGCTAGGTCAGCAGGGATATGGCTATAAGTGCTTCTGCCATTTAAAACAGCATTGGTCATCATAGAAAGTTTGAATGAATCTAATCTATCAATATTTAAGTTTTGGTTTGCAACATTTATGTTCATTTTATTACCTCGTTTATTCGGCTGGTAAGTACTAACTTTTTACAGCCGAAGAGGATTGTAGCATAAGAATATTATTATGTATATACCTAAAACACACGGTTTTATTCATGAGTGGGATTTTCCTCATTAGTTGATTTGTGCTAGATTTGTTATCCTTTTAAAAGCGAGGTATTTATGGCTTTTATAGATATTAATGCAGATGCTGGGGAGTCTTTTGGAAATTGGCAGCTTGCCAATGAAGCAGAGCTTTTTCCGTATTTAAGTTCGGTAAATTTGGCCTGTGGTTTTCATGCTGGTGACCCAATAAATATTTTTAAATCCGTTGCTTTAGCTAGTGATTTAAATTTGGCAATAGGAGCGCATCCTAGCTTTAATGATTTAGTAGGTTTTGGGCGCAGGCTAATGGCTGTAAGCAGTGCTGAGATTTATGCTGATGTTATTTATCAATTAGCTGCGCTTGCTGGTTTTTTAAAATTAAAAAATATTAAAACGCATCATGTAAAACCCCATGGGGCACTTTATCAGGCCATGCTTGTAGATGAAAAATTGGCAATAGCAGTTGCTCAGGCAATTTATGACTTTGATAAAGATTTGCCCTTAGTGACTTTGGCAGCTAGTGGAGGAGAGCAGATGCTGAGAATTGCCGAGAATATAGGCTTAAGAGTAATTGCTGAAGCTTTTCCTGATAGAGAATATTTAGCCAATGGACTGCTTGCCCCCCGAACTATGGCGGGGGCAGTATTAAATGAACCGAGTAAAATTGCAAAACGAGCCGTGCTAATGGCAGAAGGCAAGGCTTTTACTAGCTTAGATGGTGGAGAGATTATCTTAAAAGCGGATACCTTATGTATTCATGGTGATAATTCTAACTCAGCAACTACAGCTAAGGCAATAAAACTTGCGCTCAATAATGCAGGTATAGAAATTAAAGCTTTTTAAAGTGAAATTGGCAGGTATCTATAAACAGTTTTCAGATCAAATTAATGCTGCTAAAAATCAAGAAATACATGCTTTTAGCCATAATCTACGAAAGAATTTATTAGCTGGAGTCACTGATATTATTCCTAGCTATAATAATATTTATATTGAATTTGACTCTGAGATAGTATCTAAAATAAAGCTAAATAACTGGCTCAATCAAAACTTAAAAAATTTGCAAGTGGAGAAAGAAAAAAAACAAATAACAATTCCTGTAAATTATAATGGCCAAGATTTAGAATATATTAGCCAAGAGACTAATTTAACTATTCAACAAGTTATTCAAAAGCACAGCGCAACAGTCTATCAGGTTTATGCAATGGGTTTTACACCTGGTTTTCCTTTTATGGCTGAGCTTGATCAAGCTATCCGTTTGCCAAGGCGTGGAGTGCCAAGGTTGAGCGTAGCTGCTGCTAGTGTGGCTATAGCCAATGCTCAGACGGGTATTTATCCTTTTGACTCTCCTGGAGGTTGGCATATTTTGGGGCAGGCCTTAGTCAAGCTCTATGACCCAAACAGGCTCGAGCCATTTTTGCTTAAACCCGGTGATATGGTCAAGTTTGAGCCAGCCGCTCCTAAAAAACTTAATAAAGTTAAAGCCTTAGAATTATTAGAAGAGCCAAAATATCCGTTTTTAAGAGTTTTAGAAACAGGTCTTTTAGACTTGCTAGTTGACCAAGGTCGGTTTTTAGCTGGGCATTTGGGCTTAGGCCGTAGTGGTGCAATTGATGCTAGGCTAGCTAATTTGGCCAATTCTTTAGTTGCTAATAAAAGAAATGCTGTTATTTTAGAAATAAATATTAAAGGGCCAAAACTAGAGCTTTTAACTAAGGGCTTAATAGCTTTTGCAAGCTATTCTATGCAGTTGCTAGTTAACGGGGATATTTGCGAATCGTTTAAGACTATTTTACTAAAGGCTGGCGATATTATTTCTTTTGAACCTTTGCAAAATGCAGGGCCTAGTTATTTGGCCATAGAGGGTGGGTTTGCTTCTGGGCGTTTTATGGCTAGTGCTTCGGTTGATTTACGGGCTAAGATTGGCAGGGCCCTAAGAGCTGATGATGTCTTGGCTCGAGCTGAGATGGGATTGGCTCGAGCCTATAGCTTTAAGCCCTATTATAAGTTCAATGCAACTAAAACTCTCCGCTTAATTAAAGGCCCGCAATACAATGCTAAAGTTTTAAAAGAACTTGCTAAAAATGTCTATACAGTGGCTCAAAAAGACCGTATGGGTATTCGTTTTGAAGGGGCTAAGGTTTTTGGATTTGGCATTACTTCAGAAGCTGTGCCTTTAGGTGCATTACAAATTACCAATGATGGCATGCCCATTTTGCTTTTAAATGATAGAGGTACAATTGGTGGTTATTCTAAGCCTGCTATTTTGCACCCTGATTATTTTTCTAAGGCAGCTCAGTTGGCGGTGGGTCATAGGGTTCGTTTTCTAGTTTGATGAGAAGATAGAAAGGATAAAAGCAGCTTGGAAATCTGCTGCTTTCTATCTTCTGTCTTTTTTATTTTCTAGTTACGACCTCGTAGCCTTCATTTGCTAAGGTCTGAACTCCACGCTCTTGCTGAGGTGCATCATTAAAGGCTATGCGTACTGCACCGCCTTGCTCGCGGATTCCTAAGACTTCAATATCTTTTATATTGACTTCAGCTTTACCAAGTGCCGAGGTGATTATGGCTAATTGACCAGGTTTATCTGGTACAGCTATTACCACTTCATATTTGGCAGGCAATAAGCTTCTTTTTACAATAGGGAAGCTGTCTCGGGTTTGTTTGGCAAGTTTGGCATTTTCAAGCAAGGTTTCTGGGTCTTCTAATATATTTTGGATATGCTCGAGCCTAGCTTGCAAATTCACAATGGCTTCTTTAACGGCAATTTTATTACCCATAACCATATCTCTACTCATAATTGGGTCACCCGAGGCAACCCGAGTTAAGTCGCGGTAGCCACCAGCAGCTAATAACATCATTAAGTCTCTGTCCTTATCCTCAGCTATTAGCTGAGTAAGTGCTAGTGCCGTCAAATATGGAACATGGCTGATAGTTGCCACTAATCTGTCGTGCTGTTCTGGTTCTATCCGTATGGGCCTTGCTCCTAAATGAGATATAAATTCTCTTATTAATGAAATTTTGGCAGGGTCGCTATCTGGATTAGGAGTAATAGCCCAAACAGCATTTTCCAAAAGAGCCGCATTTGCATTCAATACGCCTGATTTCTCTGAACCAGCCATAGGGTGACCACCTATAAAACGCAGATGGGCAAGCTCTTTACAAATTTCTGCTTTTACCCCGCCAACGTCAGTTATTACTGTGTGTTTACCCAAAAAAGGCTCTATAGTTTTTGCTAAAGTAATATTCGCTTTTACAGGTGCTGCTAATATCACTAGGTCTGCTTGTTTTAAATAACTATCAGCTGAGAGCTTGATTTCATCTACTACTCCCATACCCAAGGCCGCCTCGAGCGTTTCGGGGTTTTTATCTAAACCAATAACGCGCTTAGCTAAAAACCGCTCACGGATACCAAGCCCAATAGAGCCACCAATTAGGCCAACACCGGCAATTACTACTGTATCTAAAATAGGAGAAGGACGCATATAGTTTAAAGTTTTATCATAAATTTACTATCGGTAATAGTATTATTTACATATTTGTTGATACTCAAATAAAAAAAACCCTCTTTATGAGGGTTTAATATGGAGCGAAAGACGAGACTCGAACTCGCGACAGCCACCTTGGCAAGGTGGTGCTCTACCAACTGAGCTACTTTCGCACAAGCAGCGAAATAGATAATACCCTAAACAAGATAATATTTCAATGCTGTTAGAGACGTTTTTAAAATACCTTTGACAGCATTGAAAATTATAAATTTAGCCTGCTAAGTTTCACTAATTTAAGATATTTCTGGTAGCTCTTGGCCAGGAAGCCAATCAACATCAACTTTATCTTTCGGATCATAGCCAGCTTTTACAAAAATTGCTTTCCAAGGGGTTTTGCCATTATTTATTAAATAGTGAGGATGCATTGGTGGAACATGGCACAAGTCACCAGCTTTAAGGGTGATTTTTTCACCATTTATATAAATATCCACTTCACCTTCTAAGGTGTAAAAATCTTCTTCTACTTTGCGATGATAATGGGTCTGAAAGTCTTCATTTGGCACAAGTATTACCATGCCAACATCAGCCCTTGGCCCCCTTAAAAGATACTTAGGGCCCGAAATACCATCAAAACGATATTCAACGCTTTTTTCATTAATAACAAATGATTTTTCCATGATTTATTCTCCTGGGGCTTTCCATAAATGTTTGGTAATTCCTGCATCAGCAAGTTCTAATTGGGCAGTATAGCTTTTTTGCCAGCGCTCAAAGGCATCTTGATAAACATCTTTATTATTTGGCTTTGGCTCAAAAACCTTATCCCATTTAACTAACTGTTTAGCCGCACTAGCCATATCTTGATATATTCCTACTCCAACCCCAGCGGCAATTGCTGCGCCCAAGGCGGTAGCTTCTTTAACAATTGGAGTTTTAACGGGTATTTGTAATACATCAGCCAATATTTGTGGCCAGAGCTTGCCTTTGGCGGCTCCACTTGCAAAGATAATTTCCTCTGGGAAATTGCCAGTAATATCTGCAATGCGCTTTAGGTTTGCCAAAGTGGCAATAGCAGCATTTTCTTGTAATGCCCTAAACATTACTCCTCGGCCAGATTTATCGGGGTCTAAGGATAAGTTTAAAAATGATGGAGCAGCATGGCGCCAGTGCATGTAATCCATTGCATCAGAAAATATTGGGATAATACCATGCGAGCCTGCCGGAACTTGCATAGCCATATCTTCTAATAATTCATAAGGATCTTTAGACATTTTAAGAGCTTTGGCTTTTATATCTGGAGCTATATAATCTCTAAACCAGCGAGCGGCAATTCCTGGAAAAAACACAATAGCTTCAGCTTGCCACATATTTGCTAGGGCATGAAAATTCATACGGATACGCTCGCTTTTATCATCTAGTGGTTTAGGGATATTAACTTCTTGTTGCCAAAAAGAACCACCAAATACAGCTGCATCATTTGCTTCAACGGCAGCCACCCCTACACTTCCTAACTGGGCATCTCCGCCACCCATAACAATAGCGGTACCTGCTTTCAGACCAGTTTCTGTGGCAGCTTTGGCAGATACTTCGCCAAATTTTGTGCCTGTTTCATAAACGGGGGCAGCTAAATAGTCACTTTTTAAGCCAAGCTCTTGGGCCAGCTCTAAATCCCAATTGCGAGTTTTAAGATTAAATAAGCCAGTAGTACCACCATTTGATGGATCTAATGCAATTGGGGCTCCTAAACGTTTAGCAACCCAGTCGGAGAGCATGGCAACATATGCAATTTTCTCATAAATTTGGGGTCTGTGCTCTTTTAGCCAGAGCAAGCGAGGAGCTGTGCCTAAAGCAAAGGTCTGGCCTGATATTTTATAAGCTTTGGATTCAAGATTGCCAGATATCGCTCTTAGCTGTTTTACTTGTGATTCGGCTCGAGCATCTACATTTGCACATGCCCAAAGTTCATTTTGCTGTTGGTCATAGACAACTATAGCTTCACGCATACTGCTTGTGCTAATTGCTTTAATATTGGCATTGTCAACTTTACTCAATACTTCTTTAATTGCAGTTAGCAACAGTGCCCAGTTTCTATCTCGCTCAAAAGTCATAGAGTTAGGGTAGCCAGGTTCTTCTTTATGAGTCCATTCTCTTGTTGCAGTGGCTAATTCTTTGCCATTTTCATTAAAAATAACGGCACGGCCACTGCCTGTACCAGCATCTAGTGCAAGTATATGTCGCATTTATTCTCCAATAAGTACACAGGGTATTTAATTTAAATACCCTGTGTATCTGAATTTAGAAGTCGAAGTTGTCGATATTATCTTTAGTAAAAACAACTCTTTCAGGTAGCAAAATAATACCATTATTTACTTCGCCTTGATACTCGTAACCTTGAACAGAATTTGGAGAAACTTCTACTGTGCCAACATCAGGAACATCAAAGCTATCGCCTACTTTTAATTGTTCACCGTTAACAAGCATATTAGCAACAAAAATTGATAATTTACCTTGTTTTACAACATCCCATAAACCAAATGCAGCCACGGTGTCATTTTTGACATATGGACGCATAACGTTTGGTGTAGAGAAACCAGTGATTATTAGTTTGCCAGCAATACCTAAATTTTCGGCTGCTTGAGCAGTACCTGGTAAGGCATTTGCATCTGGGCAGATTATGGCATCTAAATCTGGGTTTGCTTGGAATAACGCCGTTGGTACTTGCACTGCTTTTTGAGCATCATTGTTACTAAATATAGTATCAACTATTTCCCAATTTGGATATTCTTCGGCAATTATGCCTTTAGCTACTACTGTCCATTGGTTTTGGTCAGTAACGGTTGGGCTAGAATAATGGAAAGCAATCTTTTTAGTGCCAGCAGTTGGGTCATCCATTTGGTCAGCAGCCATTGTTACAAGTAAGCGGCCTAATTGCTCGGCAGTTCCTTGACTAATATAAAAGCTACGGTCTTGTGGGTTTACGTCTGAATCCCAAGTTAGAATTATTAAACCTTTATCTTGAGCACGGCTTATTGCTTGGTGCAAGCCATCAGGTGAGAGAGATGAAATAACGAGAGCGTTGTAACCTTGGTTTACAAAGTTGTTAATATATTGAACTTGACCAGAAACACTAGCAGTATTAGGGCCATCATATTTGACCTGAATGCCTAATTGCTCGCCCATGTTTTCAGCGCCAGCACCGCCTGATTCAAAAAACCCTACTCCTGTTAGTTTAGGAATAAATGCAATTTTTGCAGTTTGAGCAGAAGCGAACGTACCTAGGACTAGTGCAGCGATGAGAATATAAGAAATCTTTTTAAACATTGTTACCTCCATTTTAAAGAAAAGAATTTAGTTGCCGAATGAACAAATAGGTTTTTAGCTACCTCCTTTCGCTTGATCTTGATAAAAGGGTTTTTTGATTTTGCCGTCTTTGAGATATTGCATTTATCATTGCCCTAATAGACAATGATGCAATAAGGACAGCGCCAATAACAACTTGAATGATGTCACCGCTAATGCCAATTGCTAATAAGCCTTGCTGTAAATAGCCTAAAACTAAGCCAGCTAGCAAAGTTCCTAAAATTGTGCCTTTGCCACCTAAAATATCAGATCCGCCTAAAACAACAGCGGTAATTATTGCCAGTAAAGCATCACTACCCAGGTCGGCTCGAGCCGAAGTAAAGTAGGCTGTTAAAATAATTCCGGCTAGTGCTGCACCAAAGCCACTAATAATATAAACCAAAATCAAAACCTTCTTAACAGCAATACCACTATAATGAGAGGCATCTAAATTAACCCCAATTTGGTAAAGGTTTCTACCAAAACGAGTTTTATGGAGCAATAAAGCCAATATGCCAGCAAACACTAAAACAATAATAAAAGGCAAAGGAATTAGCCAAATTGTAGTTGAAGCTATGTCAGTAAAAGAATAGGGGAGACCTGTAATTCCCTCGTATTGATAAGCAGCTAATCCACCAGAACCAGCAACTTTAAAATTTAATTTATCAAGTAGGATAGGCAATCCTTGGGCAAAGCCTGCAAACATAAATAAGCTACCCAAGGTAATCACAAGCGGATTTACATCAGTATTTGCAGTAAATACGCCATTAAATAAACCTGCTAACGTACCCACTAAAAGAGCTACGCCTAAAGCAACAATAATAGGAGCACCTGCCACCCAAGTAAGCCCTAAAACAATAGAAGAAAGACCCATAACTGAAACACTTGAGATATCAATTCCAGCCGTGATTATTACCAATGTTAGAGGCAATGCTGCTAATAAAATATGTGAAAAATCCAGAGTGGCATATAGTAAGTTTTCAAGATTTAAGAAGATAGGGTTAATAATGCCTAAAATGATTATTTCGGCAACAAGTAATATAAATAATGCAAATTCCCAAGACTTAAGTAGCTTTGATATTCTCATTGATTTACCCCTGTATTTGTACTATCTTCTGATTGGGCTCGAGCCTGTATTTGTTTATACTCCAAAGACTTGCGTACGCGGTAGTCTATATATACAACTAGTAAAAGAATCGCCCCTGCAAAAGCATTGTCCAAAATTCCAGGAATACCCAAAAATACAAGCATGCTACGAACTGCCGTAAGAAATAAAGCTCCAATGGCGGCACCAATAGCTGTGCCAACCCCGCCCATTAATCCGACACCACCCAAAACACAAGCGGCAATAGCCTTAAGTTCAAAACCATCAGCGGCATTCATAGAAATAAAACCTATCTGAGAGGTATAGACAATAGCAGCTAAAGCCGAGAAAAGACCTGCTAAAGTATAGGCTGAAAAGAGGCTTAATTTTACTGGTATCCCTAGCAAAAAAGCTCCATTAGCATTGTCACCAACTGCATATAAATATCTAGCTTTTTTATATTTAAAGCTAATTATACTGGTAACTATAACAATAGCTATACTAAGCCAGACAAAAAATGGAATATCTAAAAAACGCCAAATATTAGGGTTTTTTATGTTTTGGGGTAAACGCTCAATCCAGCTACCGCCAGCAATTATTCGCATAAGACCACGGTATATACCCAATGTTCCTAAAGTCATAATGATTGGCGGAACTTTTAAAAAGGTAACCCCTACGGCATTTACAGCCCCAGCAAGAATACCTGTTGCTATTGTTGCTAAAAGTGCCAAGGCAATTGGCCAACCCATATTTAAAGTTGTTCCTAAAACAACTGCCGAAAGACCTGTAATTGCGGCAACTGATACATCAATTCCACGGGTGATAATTACAAACATTTCTCCAACTGCTATTAACATTAAGGTCAAACTGGTATTAAATATCTCTATAATTGAGTTTGCTTTTAAGAAATTGGAATTAAATAAACCTGTGGAAATAATCAGAATAAATAGTAAAAAAAGAACTAAGAGCTCTCTACTTTGTAATACGCTTTTCAGTTTCTTATTCATCTATCTTACTCCAAAAGATGCATCTGTTATATTTTTGATATTGATATCCTCAGCACTAAATTCTGCAACTGCTTTACCTCGATACATAACAATAACTCGATCACTTAAATCTACAATCTCGTTCATTTCTGAAGATATTAATAAGACAGCTACTGATTCAGATGTCAATTTTCGAATTAACCTATATACGTCTTGTCGGGCAGCTGCATCAACACCTCGGGTGGGTTCGTCTAAGATAATAATTTTGGGCTTTGTTGCTAAAGCTTTAGATAAAACAACTTTTTGTTGGTTCCCACCAGATAAAGTACCAGCATCTTGATATAAATCATTAACTTTTATATTTAGGTCACTAACAAACCCTTGCCCAATCTGTTCTTCTTTTTGTTTAGAAATCACTAAATTTCCTAATTTGGATAATATTGAGGCGGTGATGGTATAAAGATTTGGCAAATCTAAAAATATTCCATGAGCATGGCGATCTTCAGAAACATAGACTAAACCATGTTTTTGGCAGCTTTCTACGCTGCGTTTATTCAGTATTTTGCCATCAATCTCAACTTGGCCCGTGGCATGTTTATCTATGCCTAGTATTGCTTCGGCAATCTCAGTTCTACCAGAACCCACTAATCCTGCTAAACCTAAAACCTCAGCAGCTTTTATATTAAAATTAATATTCTTAAACACAGTGCTATTTAATTGGCTAAGATTTAAAACGGTCTTAGCATTGGCATAGTCTTTTTTAGAGAGTTTTTGCCCTTGTTTTTCTATAAAACCTAAGCTGTCTTTAGGAAGCATAGACTGTACTAGTTCTTCTGTACTAGTTTCGCTTGTGGCTTTATCCAATACAAATTGACCATCTCGTAGTACTGAAATTCTATCTGATATTTCTTTGACTTCGTTTAAGCGATGAGATATAAAAATAATTCCGATACCTTGATTAGATAGATTACGCATAAATGTAAACAGTTGTTTGACTTCTTTAAATGTTAAAGCAGAAGTTGGTTCATCAAGTATTAAAATATTGACATCTCTTAACAAGCCACGAACAATTTCTAATAGTTGTTGTTGAGCAATACTCAAAAACCCAGCTTCTTGAGATAAATCTACTTTGAAATCTAAACCAGACAAGGCTTTTGCTATTTTAGGCTCGAGCTTAGCCTTAGGAATATTCAAACCCATAGCTAAGTTTTCAAATACACTTAAATGAGGGAATATATATGGCTCTTGTGGAACCATATATATCCCTAAGGAGTGAGCTATTTTGGGTGATGAAATAACAACTTCTTTGCCAGAAATACTTATGCTGCCTGCATTAGGTTGATAAGCACCAGAAATAATTTTCATAGTTGTCGATTTCCCTGAGCCATTACCACCTAAAAGAGCATGAATTTCTCCTGAGTGGAGAGTGAAATTAATACCCTTTAAAACAGAAACTCCAGAAAACATTTTCCAGATATTTTTTAATGATAAAAGGCTTTGTGCTCTAGATAATTTGTCTTTAAGTTTTGACTTAGAAAGCATTTGAAAACCTTTGATTTATATATTGATTACCTATCAAAGAATCTTTACAAAGCATATGTAGACCGTTTTTTGATTCTGTATTTAGCATTATTTGTCTCAACATAGTATCTCCTGAGTAAAGAAATGAGTAGCTCCAATAAATTAGTTATGAACAAATGACAATATATAGTAACATATGTGCAAATCATATATTTTTACTTGCTAAA
>CAMZLP010000083.1 GCA_947311535.1 uncultured Deinococcota bacterium
CTCGGTGATTAATATCTCGTCAATGGCTGCCCAAAAGCCTTTGACAAGAGTAATTGGCTATAGTGCAGCAAAGGCTGCTATTGACAACCTAACCAAATGGTTAGCAGTTGATTTTGCACAAAAATATGGTGACGGTCTTCGGGTCAATGCTATTGCTCCAGGGTTTTTTATCGGTGAACAAAATCGCTCATTTTTGTTAGATGATTCTGGTAATTTGACTTCACGTGGGCAGCAAATTATAGACCACACGCCCATGGGCAGGTTTGGCGAGCCGGAAGAGCTAATTGGTACTGCGGTTTGGCTGGCTTCTGATGCTTCAAAGTTTGTTACCGGTATTGTGGTTCCAGTTGACGGTGGTTTTAGTGCTTTTGGAGGTATTTAAATGATTTTGGCAGAGAGGAAAGCAGCTGAAAATAAACTTTTATCTGAAGATGAAATAAGAGAAGCCTTTTATCAAGCTTTTAGTGGCAAATTTAAGAATGAAAAGCTGCTTATTTTAATCCCTGATCATACTAGGACTATTCCGCTACCATTTTTATTCCGGCTATTATGTGAGCTTTTTTCCGAAGCCAAAGAGCTTAAGTTTATGGTGGCACTAGGTACGCATCCAGCACTTTCAGAAGAGAGCTTAAACAAGCTTGTGGGCATTACCGCCGAAGAGAGGGCAGGAAAATATAAAGATGTCAAAATTCTAAATCATGATTGGCAAAAAGACGATACTTTTGTCAGTATTGGCAAGCTTCCTCAAGCTCAAATTAAAGAAATCGCTGGCGAGCGCTGGCACTATACCTTGGGCGGCGATGTTGATGTGATTATCAATAAAGCAGTTTTAGAAGCTGACCAAGTTTTGATTCTTGGCCCGACTTTTCCGCACGAGGTAGTTGGTTTTTCGGGTGGAGCAAAGTATTTATTCCCTGGTATATCAGGCGCAGATATGATTAATGTGACCCACTGGTTGGGGGCTTTGGCAGGGGTACGGGGCACAATTGGAATAAAAGATACGCCAGTTAGAGAGATGATTCATGCAGCAACTGAGCATCTAAAAACTCCGCTAACTCTTATGGCACTTACAGTTGTTGATGCTGGCCTGGCAGGAGTCTTTATCGGTGACCATATTTCTGCTTGGCAAAAGGCAGCTGATTACTCGGCCAAACGGCACATAAACTGGGTGGATAAACCTTTTAAACAGGTTTTAAGCTGGGCGCCAGCAATGTATGATGAACTTTGGACCGCAGGCAAAGCAATG
The DNA here is from genome assembly GCA_947311535.1 of uncultured Deinococcota bacterium. Taxonomy (GTDB): domain Bacteria; phylum Deinococcota; class Deinococci; order Deinococcales; family Trueperaceae; genus CAMZLP01. The sequence goes on from CAMZLP010000083.1 coordinate 1,247, forward strand.
TATAAGCTCGAGCCCGCTCTAGCTAAAAACGGTGAACTAATTATCTATGCCCCACATCTAAACGAAGTTAGCTTTGTACATGGTAAATATATAAAGAAAATTGGCTATCATGTTTTAGATTATTTCTTAAAACAATGGGATGATTTTAAAGATTTCCCTCTGGGGGTCTTGGCCCATTCCACTCATGTTCGCGGTGATGGTGAATTTATTGACGGCATAGAATACCCAAGAGCAAAGGTTACATTATGTAGCCAAATACCAAAGGCAGACACCGAAGCCTTGGGTTTTGGCTATCTTGACCCCAATAAAATCAATCTGGATGATTATAAAAATAAAGAAGATGAGGGTGTTTTGTTTGTGCCTAAAGCAGGGGAGATGCTTTATAAGGTCAAGCTTAGCTAATGCAAAAAACAATTATTAGTTTTTCTCAAATTGCTAAAAAAGTTGAAGAATTGGATTTGTCAGATTACGATTTGGTGATAGGAATAGCAACAGGGGCTGTTGTGTTAGCCAGCTTAATAGCGTTTCAATCTAAGCTAGAACTAAAAATTATTTCTATCAATTATAGATTTGATGATAATAGACCTCGTTATTCTGAACCAAGATTATGTAATGAATTTAGGCTTGACAAGGTATATAAAAATATATTGCTGGTTGACGACGTGAGTGTTAGTGGTAAAACATTTGCTACGGCAAAAACAGTTATCGGCCAAGAGAGTATTACGACTCTTGCAATAAAAGGTAAAGCCGATATAGTATTATTTGAAAACATCCCTAGATGTATAAGTTTGCCCTGGAGAGATTATTAATGGAAAAATATTTGCTAATAATGGGTGTTTCTGGCTCTGGTAAAACAGCGGTGGCCAAAAGCTTGGCTCAAAAGTTAAACTATTATTTTTATGATGCCGATGACTTTCATCCAAAAGCCAATATCGCCAAGATGGCAGCCGGTGAAGCTTTAAACGATGATGACAGGCAGCCTTGGTTAGAGAGCTTGCGTGATTTGCTAAAGAGGAATATAGATTTGTCTAAACCTACGGTTTTAGCTTGCTCGGCACTCAAAAAGCCTTATCGTGATCTCTTGCGGCAAGCAGGTGATATTCAATTTATATATTTGCAAGGTGATTTTGAAACTATTTATAGCCGCATGCAAAAACGCTTACATTTTATGAAAGCAGAGATGCTAGAAAGCCAGTTTAATGATTTGGAAGAGCCTGTTGATGCTATTAAGATAGATATTTCTCAAGATTTAGATTCGGTAGTTTTGGCGAGCTTAAATGCTCTAAGTCAAGCTTCTGATAAAAAACAAAACTGGTCTTTAAGCAAAAAGCGGTTTTTGGGTTCTGAAACTAAGCAGCGTGATTTAGCGTTCGAAATTTATAATCATATTAAAGATTTGCCGATTGTCAGCCCGCATGGACATGTGCCGGCTGAATGGCTCTCGGATAAAGATTTTCGTTTTGCTAGCCCGGCAGAACTGTTGATAATACCAGATCATTATATTTTACGCATGCTGCATAGCCAAGGCATTCCTTTGGCCAATTTAGGCGTAAAAACTACTGACGGCTCATGGTTTGAAACTGAGCACCGTAAGATTTGGAAATCATTTGCCGAGAATTTTCATCTTTTTAGGGCGACCCCAACGGGAATTTGGTTAAAAGATGAACTAATCAATGTTTTTGATATTGATTTAAAGCTGAATTCAGGTAATGCCGATGCAATATATGATTTATTGCAAGAAAAAATCCAGAGCCTTGAATACAGCCCCAGGGCTTTATTTAAAAAATTTAATATTGAATACTTGGCTACAACCGATGCAGCTACGGATAGCTTAGAGCATCATAAAAAATTGCGTAGAGATGGCTTTGAAAATATTATTCCAACATTTAGACCTGATAATGTCATTAATTTAGATACGGAGAATTGGCAAGAAAATATTATTAGCTTATCTGAATTAAGTGCTATTGATGTTATTGATTATGATTCTTTTATTTTAGCTTTAAAAAACAGGCGTGAATATTTTATTTCTTTAGGAGCAACTGCCAGTGATCATGGGGCAGAAACTGCCTATACTGAGACTTTGAGTACTAATGACTTAGCGGGGGTATGGGCTCGAGCCCAATCAAATAAAAGCACTAAAGAAGATGCCAGGCGATTTACGGCCCATATGCTAATAGAGATGGCTAAAATGAGCCTAGAAGACGGCTTAGTAATGCAGCTGCACGTTGGCAGCTATCGTAACCACGACCAAGCATCATTTTTAAAATACGGCCGAGATATTGGTGCAGATATTCCTATTAAAGCCGAATGGAGCAAAAATTTACGAGCATTATTAAATAAGTTTGGCAATGAAGCTAAATTCTCAATGATTGTTTTTACGCTTGATGAAACTAGCTATAGCCGTGAGCTAGCCCCATTAGCTGGTTATTACCCTGCCCTAAAAATAGGTCCACCGTGGTGGTTTTTTGATTCGGCTAAAGGCATGGAACGCTACCTTAACAGTATCGTAGAAACAGCAGGTTTTTATAATTTAGCAGGTTTTAATGATGATACCCGTGCCTTTGCCAGTATCCCAGCTAGGCATGATGTTTGGCGTAGAATAGTTAGTAAATTTATAGCAACTAATACTTTAGATGGTTTTATTGACTACGGTGATAGCTTAGAATTAGCCTATGATTTGGCGTATAAGCAAGCAAAACAAAGCTATAATCTAAGATAATACGCTTCTGGTATTCTTATTGCTTGGCTTAGCTTGCAAAAATATGCTATTATTTTTCAGTTTGCTAGAGAATTCTAGCAGTTATTAAAACGACTTTAGCCCCATATAACAAAAAAGAGGGTTTTTGCATATTTTAAGGAGAAATTAATGAAGCGTACATATCAACCAAATAGACGTAAACGCGCTAAAACACACGGTTTTCGCTCTCGTATGGCATCACCAGGCGGACGTGCGATTATAAAACGCCGTCGTGCTAAGGGCCGTACTCGTTTAACAGTTTCTGACGAAAAACACTAACTGATTAATTCTTTTCTATGATTGAATCGCTTAAAGGCAACCGTGCATTTAGGCGGATGCGTAAAGGTAAGGCTGTTTATGTTAAAGAATTTGGCATAAAGTGGCTGCCAGTAAACCAAGAAAGCGTTCAGGTAGGAATAGTAGTCAATAAAAAAGTTGGTAATGCGGTAGTTAGAAACAAAGTACGAAGACGGCTGCGTGAAGCATTATTTAGTATTTTGCAAGAAAGCCCTATCGAGAGATTTTCTCAGCGAGCGCAGTTTAAAAAAAAACCAGCTTTTTCAATTATTATTATTGTTCGTCCCATAGCAGCTCAGGCTGATTTTTGGCAATTAAAAGCGTCGCTTGTTTATGCTTTAGAAAAAGGAGGAGTTTTGTGCAATTAAATATTTGCAATATATTTTTATAGCACCAATTCGTTTCTATAAGCGTTTTATTTCTCCTTTAAAGCCAGCCCCAAGCTGCCGCTTTCATCCAACTTGTAGCCATTATGCCGAAGAGGCGATAGCAGTTCACGGTGTAATCAAAGGTAGTTATTTGGCTACCAATCGGGTTTTAAGATGTCATCCATTTAATCCGGGTGGTTTTGACCCAGTACCACCAAAAAAACAAAAACATATTGTGGAGGAATCTTGAAACGTTTAGGCATTTTTATTTTATTATTTATTTCTGTTGCTTTTGCTCGAGTCAATTTTGAGCAACAAAGCTTTGATGTAGCTAGCTTTAAAGACTATGACAAGTTAACCGAAATTTGCAATGCGCCAGCTGCTAGTTCATTTTGGTGTGATTATTTAGATAGCCAGTTAAATTTTATTTCGACAAAAAGTGTAGATTATTTTTATTCGGAATCTGGTGAACTTTTGGCTGTTTTTATCAAGCAGCAAAAAGGCCAAAACCTAGAAACAAAAGATGGTGGCTATAAGCCAGCGCTTGATAGCAAGCAAAACCTAATTCCTATTAATGCTACTGTACCTGCTGGTGCGGTTTTAATTGATGGTGAATTCAACAAGGGAGAGCTTTTATCTTCAGCTTGGAGTGAGTTAAACGACACCGAATTTGAAGGTAAATTTAAACTCTTAATTGATGGTATAGAAGTAGAGAAAACAATAATTGTTAGTAATGTAAAAAATACCGTCAAAGTAAATCTTGCGGCAAAACGCCTTAGCCAAAGTGATGCTACAAATATACAGTATGTAGTTGCTGGTATTGGCAAAGCCAATCCTATTATTAAAATTGGCCAAGGAGAAACTTCTTCATTAAACCCGATACCTACGGCGGTAAAAAACCCTGCTTATATTTCTGCACAAACTGCTAATAATAAAGGTGATGCTTTAATTTTGCGACCTCAGCTAGCCGATGCCGAGCTCGAGGCCATAAGCTTGGGCTCAGGATTAATTGCCATGCAAAAACCACTGGCTACTGAAATAGGCTCGAGCCTAAACATGTCACTAGACCAATACAGCGGTAAAAACGAACTTGTCCGCTATTTCCAAGAAGCTTATAAAGATTTACCAGGATTGTTTAAACCCAATATTTTTGGCCTTTTGTCATTGTATATATTGCAAGCATTATTAGCAATTCATGGGCTTGTCAATAGCTGGGGCCTTTCTATAATTATTCTTACGCTCTTCTTTAGAGCTTTGATTTGGCCACTTATTGCCCAGCAAACAAAATCCATGTTTGCAATGCAACGCTTAAAGCCAAAAATTGATGCCATTCAAAAGAAATATAAAGATGATAAACAAAAACAAAGCCAAGCTACCATGGAGCTTTATAAAAAAGAAGGCGTAAATCCTGCGGGTGGCTGTTTGCCAATGGTTGTGCAAATGCCACTATTTATTATCCTTTGGCGAGTATTTGCTAATTTTGAATTCAATGAAGGCTTTTTATGGATTCCTGACCTTGGTCAGTCCGACCCACTTTATATCTTGCCTGCTTTATATCTCTTAGTAATGTTTGCCCAAAGTTATTTTATGTCGCAAGGTAATAAGTCTAATTTAAAACAGCAACTGCTAATGAACTCAGTATTTATTTTTATAATTGTTGGCTTCCCAACAGGTGTTACATTGTATTATGTGGTGAGTATGCTTGTGCAAGTTATTCAACAATTCTTGTTAAATCGAAATAAGCCTGATAAGCTAGTAACAGCGAAGTGAAGCGAGGAGGGCTTGTAAATGGCAGAAAATGACTTAGATAAGTATCTTGAGGGTTTAGGTATAAATGTAGAAGATGAAGAACAGGATTTCGAACTTCCAGTAGCAGAGGATATGCTTCAACAAGAACCAGTTAGTTTAAATTTGTCTCAGATTGAGGTGTTAGAAGGAAGTTTGGCAGAAAAAACCGAGAGTTTTATGATAGATTTGCTGCTAAATTTTGATCCAAGCTACTCTGTTGAAGTTAGTGCTGTTTCTGAAACTGAAATTAGAGCAGATATTATAGGTGGAAACCCTGGTAAAATAATTGGACGGGGTGGCAATACTTTGCGGTCATTAGAATATTTAACCAATGTAATTATAAACCGCTACAATGACTCTGATGATGGTGTAAGGGTTACAGTTGATGTTGGTGGTTATAAAAGACGCAGGCACGAAAAACTAGTTGCTATGACTCAAAAAATTATGGCTCGAGTCCGTCGTGAGAATAAGCCTTTTGCGCTAAGCCCAATGTCAGCAGCCGAGCGACGCTTGGTACATATTGAAGTTGCCGATTGTGATGACTTAATCAGCGACTCTACCGGTAATGGTAAAGGTCGTAGAGTTGTTATAAAACCTGCCAAATAATTACTGTGGGGCTTTTTGATGACATTAGGTTTGCAGTTAAAAGAGCCTCTACAAATTCAAGACACGTATTTATAAACCATAGCTCCTTACATTCTTATGCTAAGAGTTTAAACTTTGCTGAGATTATAAAGCCAGTTTATGATTCTAAACATCATCTATTAGCAGATGAAGATTCAACCCTAGCTTATATTATTATTTTAAATACCATAAATTTTGGTTCTGGTTATTTCCCAGTATTAAAAAAGAACGAAGGCATGAGTGGTTACTTTACTATTGCCTACAATCTAAAAGAGTATTTTTTGCAAGACGGTAGCCCAAGCCCCCAAGACTTAGCTAATATTAGTATTAAAGAAATTTGCCAAATATTTAAACAAGATGATAAGCAACAAATTATTGAGCTAATGCAGTTATTTGCTACTGCCTTAAATGACTTAGGAAAGTTTGTACAAACTAACTATGGCTCATACAAAGAAATGCTGCTCGCTGCAAATAATTCGGCAGAAAGGCTAGCCGAAATATTAACTAAAATGCCATTATTTCAAGACGAGTATATTTATAATGGTAAAAGATTGCCAATTTATAAACGCGCTCAAATCATGGCTTCTGATTTGGCCTTGGCATTTGATAATAAAGCTTATGGCTACTTTGAAGACTTGGACAAACTAACAATATTTGCCGATAACCTAGTACCCCATGTTTTACGGCTTGATGGAGTTTTAAAGTATTCACCCAGCTTAGTTAGAAAGCTAGAAAGCGGTGAATTGCTAAAAGCCGGCTCAGAAGAAGAGAGTGAAATAAGAGCGCTTAGCTTACATGCTTGTGAACTTACTTGAGTTTAGAGTTGTACAAAACAAAGAGCACCCCTAATCCCTTTGAAAATCAATAGTTTTTAACTAAAGAGCTTTGGAAAAACCACAATTAGGACATGTTTTAGGTCTATATTTAGTTTTTCTGATAACAGGATGC
>CAMZLP010000084.1 GCA_947311535.1 uncultured Deinococcota bacterium
ATATAATATTCATCGTCAAACTCTCTAATTTGATTTAAGGTTGCTTCTTTGTTGATATTCTTTTCAAAATTTTCCGAGCCGATGGTTTTATAGTTTGTAAATTTATTGTAGCCAATTATATGGTCATAGTCTGAATGGCTACAATAAATTTACAAACTATAAAACCATCGGCTCGGAAAATTTTGAAAAGAATATCAACAAAGAAGCAACCTTAAATCAAATTAGAGAGTTTGACGATGAATATTATATTAAAAGAGACTACAAAATAGAATATCCAAACCTCGATATTGTAATAGAAAAAGATGAGCTTGAATTAGAAATTGCTACCGACAAATATATTTTCTATCAAGCCCAAGGGCATAATTCTGATGGCATTATAAGCTACAATAAATCAAAGGGAATACTAATTACTGGCGATTATTTAAGCAATATTGAATTCCCATATGTCTATGACAGTTTTAAAAACTATAAAAACACTCTTGCAAAATTCACTAAGATTATCAAAAATGAAGATGTTAAAATATTAGTCACTGGCCATGGTGACTTTACAACAAGCAAATCTGAAATGAAGCTTAGAATCAAAGAATCTTTTAATTATATTTATGAGTTGGAATCAGCTCTTTTAGAAAAGAAAGATTTTGATTTAGACAAATTATTTACAAGATACAAATTCCCAATTTCTATGCGTAAATTTCATGCCAAAAATATTGAACTTTTGCAAAAAGAAATTCAGCCATAGCTATGGCAAAAGCATATATTTAAAAACCGACATTATAGCTTTAATCTTTAGATAAAGCTATAATAAATAACAGAATTGAGGGATAAAAATGCCAAAAACATATAGTAAGCTTACAATAATAATCCACTGGTTAAGTGCCTTATTAATAATAGGAATGATGGCCTCTGGAATGATTGGCTCTAAGCTGGCAACAGATGCACCGCTTAGGCTAACGTTAATAAAATCTCATGGCACAGTTGGTTTAATTGTGTTAGTCCTTACTGCTCTAAGAATAATTCTTTTGTTTACTTCTAAACATCCAGAAAATTTAGAGATGTCTTCTTGGCGGCAGCAAATGTTTGCTTGGAATCATAGATTGATTTATCTTGTTATTGCTGGCTTAACCCTAACTGGCGTGGGCATGCTTTTAACAAGCTCTATTGGTATTGCCCCATTAAACATTAGCCCAGACGCAATTGTTGACTCACTACCCAGAACAATCCACGGCATATTACCAAAAGTATTTTTGGTGCTACTAATAATGCATATAGGCGGTGTAATTCACTATCAAATTAAACACGGCAAAACCTTTGCTCGTATGGGTATAAATAGGTCTTAATTTTTAGAGCTAAGAATTTAGTAAGAAGAGCTAATCTATTCTATTAGGTATGGAAAATATGTCCCCAAGTGGTAGAACTGTATTAATAGCAGAAGACAGTGTCGCCCAACGTCGTTTTTTAGAAATTTTACTTTCCGAAGATGGGTATAATGTTGTAACATTCGAAAATGGTTTTGATGCCCTGCAATATTTAGAAGAAAATACACCTGATTTAATTATTATGGATGTAAACATGCCTTATATTAATGGTTTAGAAGTCAGTGAGAATATTAAGAATCAAGAAAACTTGCAGCACATTCCAATTATCTTAATGAGTTCTTTTGAAGAAGATATTTCTGAGGAAATGTTTAATGATTCGCAAGCAAATATCTTTTTGAAAAAACCAATAATCAGTAAAGAATTCCGTGAGTTAGCCAGTGGTTTTTTAAAGAATAGCCTGCAAACTGCTTTAATATAATTTTTAATAAGGCTGGTATCACAAACCATAATATCCACGAGTCAATTTTATTTTAAGAGTTTAAAATTGGCTCATAATAAATTGCTTGAAAAGCAAAAAAAAGTTAGCATAAAGCCATGCCATTTTATGAATTTAGAGGGGGCTGGCTAGAACTAGTTGTAGGCCCAATGTTTAGCGGAAAATCAGAAGAATTAATAAGAAGAGTCAATAGAGCAGTTATTGCCAAGCAAAAAGTGCAAGTATTTAAACCAGCTATAGATAATCGCTATGATGCTGTAGCAATTGCATCACACAATGGGCGAACACTCGAGGCTATCCCCATAGATACTGTGGCAGATATAAAAAACAAAATAGAAGCAAGTAGCCGAGTAGTAGCAATTGATGAGGCACAGTTTTTAGATAATGCTTTAATAGCTTTAGTACAAGATTTAGCTGATTCTGGTAAAAGAGTAATTATAGCTGGTCTTGATCAAGACTTTCGGGGTGAACCTTTTGGAGTAATGCCAGAGCTATTGGCTCGAGCCGAATTTGTCAAAAAGCTGACAGCCATTTGCAGCTGCGGTCGAGCAGCAACCCGCACCCAGCGCCTAATCGCTGGCAAACCAGCCCATTTTGACGACCCAATAATTCTAGTTGGAACCAAAGAAAGCTATGAACCACGTTGCCGAGTCTGCCATAGCGTACCCAAAGATGCAAGATTGACACCATTATTTAATATAGAAGAATTACCTAAGCAAAAAATTACTAAAGCATAGTTAAGAAAAAAGATAAGAAGCTAAGGAAGTTTAGCTAAGAAACTAGCATTTTCTCTCACTGCGTCTATAAAAATCTCAAACGGTTCTAAATGCCCTAAATAATTGGGCGCGCTTGCCTCGGGGTGCCATTGCACGCCAAAAACAAAATTATCATCTTTGCTTTCTATAGCCTCAACAATGCCATCTTCTGACCATGCTACAGCTTTTAGATTATCAGCTAATTTGTCTATGGCTTGGTGATGATAGCTATTAGTTTTTAAAGAAAGACTATTGTATTTATTGGCTAATAATGAATTAGGCTCTAGCCTAAGCATATGAAAAGGGCTACCACCAGCATTTTTTTGCCTATGCTGAATAGTATTATCCACAGCTGGCAAATGCTGATGCAAGCTGCCACCCTCGGCAATATTAATCACTTGTATGCCCCGACATATTCCAAAAATTGGCAGCCCCTTGGCTTTGGCTAATTTATAAAGCTCTAGTTCAAAAAAATCTCGCTCTTCATCTACAAAACCCAGATCTTGATGCGGGCTTTGCCCAAACTGGATTGGGTTCACATCTACCCCACCAATTAGCAAAAGTCCATCAGCCATATCAATATATTCTTTGGCTAAGCTTGGTTCAAGGTTAGGAGCCATAAATGGCAATGCCCCTGCCCTTACAATAGCATTGGTATAATTTGTATCAGTAGCAAAATTCTTGCCAACCGAACCAGCTGGCTTTGCCAGAGTGGACATGCTCAATAATATTTTAGCTCTATTCATCTGTGGATAATATCAAATGAGTAAAATTTATACAGGCTTTTTATTACAGTTTTATATCTGCTTTACATCTGTCCTGTTTGAATATAGCTTTCTAATTGGTCAATTAAGAATTCTTGCTGAGAAATGACCGATTTTAATAAATCACGATTAGATAAAACGCCCAGTATTTTACCTTGGTCTACAACTGGCAAGTGCCTAATATGATTATTGGTCATAGTCTCCATGCAAGTTTTTAAAGAGTCATTGGCACCAACTGTAATTGGATTTGGAGTCATAATTTCTTTCACTTTAGTATCAGTTGAGTTTTTACCCTCTAATATCACCTTGCGAGCATAATCCCGCTCAGATACAATGCCAACTAAGCTACCATGCTCGAGCACAAGCAAAGCTCCTACACCATATTCCGACATTTTTTTGAGAGTCTCCAAAATATTATCATCGGGTGTAACAGATAAAATGCGATTTCCACCACTAGCCAATATAGACTTAATATTACTCATTCTTATCTCCTTTGCTTATTTGAGCAGTAACAACACAAAATGTTCCTAGACTTGAGTATATAAAAAACTACCTTAGTTGTAAATGAATAAAAAAAGCTTAGATACAAAAACAATAGCAAACAAGCTAATTAGCAGCACTTCTCAAACAAATTACTTGCTCTAGTTTACGAATGTAATTATTTTGTGACAACTAAAAAGCTAAAATCAGACCGTGAATTTAGACTTGCAAAAGCTAGAGGTAATGATTTGAATGCCCAAATACAAGAAATGATTAAGGAAAAAGATAAATTTCAATCATTGATTGATTTTGTAGCTTTAGGTCTTTTGATTATCGATAAAGATGGTCAAATACTATTTGCTAGTAATGATGCCAAAGAAACCTTTGCCAATAGTATTTCAGGCAATATTAAAACGCTGTTTGCAAATACTAAAGTTTTTGATAGTTTTAAAAACAAAAAAGAAATTATAAAAGAAGAAATGCTAGTAAATATAAATGATCAAGAGATTACGCTCGAGCTTAGTCTGCGCCTAGCCCAAGATGGTGGAGCTATTATTAGCTTTAGCGACTTAAGTTATAGACAAAACCTTGAATTAGAAAAACATAACGCAATTGACGATTACCAAGCAATTTTTAATAATATCAATGAGGGAATCTTTAGAGTAAATTTAGACGGGCAATTGTTAAAAGCAAACCCAGCCTATGTTCGGCTACACGGTTTAGATAGCGAAATAGAATTATTAAGCATCAAAAATTTTGCAAAGCAAATATATGTTGATAAAAATCGCAATAAAGACTTTCTAGCAGCAATGAAAAAAACAGGCCAAGTCAAAAATTTTGAATCTGAAATATATGTTTATAAAACTCGCAAACGTATTTGGATTTCTGAAGATACCAAAGCCATAAAAAATGCTCAGGACGAAACTATCTATTATGATGGTGTTTGCCGAGATATCACAGTTCAAAAAAATGACGAGTGGAAATTAGAACGCTGGTCTATATTTCAGAATAATTTAATCAAATTATCAAAATATCTTTTGAAGGATAGCTATAGCATGAAGTTTTATGATCATCTTATTAAAGGAGCAATTAAAATCTTACCAGAAGTCCAATCTGGAATTTTATTTGTGCAAAATAATAGCAATGAATTTAGAGCTGTTGCCAGTCTTGATTGTAATATCAACTTGGCTACCTGCAATTTTACCAACCAAGGTTTAAAATTGCCAAAAAAGCCTATGCTTATTAAAAACCATAGTAAGTTTATAAAAAACTCTCATATAGACAATTATCCTGACAGAGGTTTAGTAGAAAAAGTATTTTCTTGTCAAGAGCAATCTGAAACAATAATTATACCAATTATAGATTCTGGTCGCACAATAGCTCTTTTTAGTCTCAGTACAAATTCAGCCGTCTCTTTGCCATCAGATATACTAAAGATGGGCCGTATTTTTATGACAACTATTGCTGTTTTAATGAAGCAAATTCAATTAGCTAATGAGCTAGCTCGTAGCAACACTGAATTAACTAAATTAGCAAACTTTGATTCATTGACTATGCTGCCTAATAGGAGCTTCTTTTTAAGTAATTTACAAAGGGCTCTAAATCATAATTTGAATAATGAATCAGTTGCTTTAATATTTTTGGATATTGATAGTTTAAAATTAATCAATGATAGCTTAGGTCATGATGCTGGTGATTATTTGTTAAAAGAAGTTGCTGAACGCCTTAGAACTTGTATACGCAGGACTGATGCTATTGCTCGTTTAGGTGGTGATGAATTTACAATAATTGTTAAAAATGTCAAATCACAAAAAGATAGCAGCAAAATCGCTAACAAAATCCTAAAAAGCCTAGAGCCAGCTTTTGAATTTAATAATAATAGATTCTTTATTGGTGCTAGCTTGGGGCTTGCTCATTATCCCACACATGCTAGTAATGCAACTGAACTTATTAAAAAAGCTGACTCGGCTATGTATCATTCTAAAAGCACAGCTAAGGGAGGTTATGGTTTTTATAATGACAGCTTAAAAGCAATAGCTTCTAAACGCATGAGGCTCGAACAGGACCTCAAAAAAGCCATTAGAGACAATGAATTTGTATTATTTTATCAACCCAGAATAGAATTAAAAACTAATAAAATAAAAAGTGTAGAAGCATTAGTTAGATGGCAACACCCAGAAAAGGGTTTAATTATGCCCGATAATTTTATTCCTTTGGCTGAAGAAATTGGGCTGATAGATGATTTGGGCGAAATAGTACTAAGGCAAGCTTGTAAGCAGGCAAAAACCTGGCAAGATGATGCCAAAAACCTAAGAGTGGCTGTAAATTTATCAGTTAAACAACTCCAAAAAGATAATATCAATGGTAAAATATTTAAAATATTAGCAGAGCACAGGCTCGAGCCTAGCCAACTAGAACTAGAAATCACCGAAAGTACTGCTATGTCAAATATTGAATCTAATATAATTAAACTAGAAGAATTAAAATCGGCTGGTATCCACATAGCTATTGATGATTTTGGTACTGCTTATTCTTCACTAAATTATTTAAAACGCTTACCCATAAACAGCTTAAAAATTGATAGGAGTTTTTTAATAGACTTTCAAAAAGACAATTTCAACTCAAAAGATGCCGCTATTATCCGCTCTATTGCAACCCTTGGTAAAAATTTAAACCTGCGTATTGTAGCAGAAGGCATAGAGACCACAGACCAATTAGAATTTGTAACTGCCCTAGGTTGTGATGAGGTACAAGGTTATTATTATACTAAGCCATTAACTATTAAAGAACTAGAGGATTATCTAGTTAATCACCAAAATTCTAATCTTAGCTCTAATAAAGAAGCTATTAATATTAATAAAACCCCAGCCCAATTAATTAATTAATTAATAATAAAAATAATATACACAAGCTTCATTGCCTATATATATTTCTTAAATCCGTATTATAATATTCTTGCGAAAGGTAGGCAAAAATAATGCGTGTTGCTCTTTTTGTTACTTGCTTAGCTGATCAACTATTTCCTTCACTTGGAGTTGCATCAGTAAAACTACTCAGGCATCTTGGAGTAGATATAGAATTCCCTGAGGGTCAAACCTGCTGTGGTCAACCTGCTTATAATGCGGGCTATCTTGCCGAGACCAAAGAAATAGCTGAGCATCATATCGGCTTATTTAAAGACTATGATTATGTAGTTTTACCTAGTGGCTCTTGCGGTGCTATGGTAAAAACCCACTACCCCGAAATGTTTCGTGAATCTGCCAAAATTTATGGCAAAAGCAAAGACTTAGCCAATAGAACTTATGAACTAACTAGCTTTATTACCGAAGTATTAGACAAAAAAGACATTGGTGCAAATCTAAAGGATAAACGCGTAAGTTATCATGATTCTTGCCATGCACTTCGCTATATGAATATTAAAGAATCCCCACGGATTTTGCTTAGGGCTGCCGGTGCCAAAATAATTGAAGCAAACAACAGTGAGGTCTGCTGTGGTTTTGGTGGCTTATTTAGCGTAAAAATGCCAGAGATATCAGCAGCTATGGCTCGAGCCAAAACTGAGGGAGTCCTAGAAACCAAAGCTGATATTTTGACCTCTGTTGATGGAGCTTGTTTAATGAATATTGCTGGTAGCATGCGTCGAGAAAATGTAAATATTGAGGTTAAACACGTTGTAGAGCTTTTATGGGAAGGAGTGCAAAATGGAAATTAGCACTCATGATTTTAAAAATAATGCCAAAAAGGCCTTAAAAGATAAGAATTTGCAAATCGCTATGAAACGAGCAACAAAAACCTTTGTTGCCAAAAGAGAAAAAGCAATTTCTAGCTTAGATAATTTTGAAGAGTTACGTAGCTATTGTGGTGCTGTTAAGGCTCATACTATAGAGCATTTAGATTATTATTTAGAAGAATTTATAAGTAATTTGGAAAATTTAGGCGTAAACGTGCATTTTGCTGCCGACGGAGAAGAAGCTAACAAAATAGTAACCCAGCTAGCTTTAGAGAAAAATGTAAAGACTGTAGTAAAAGCCAAATCGATGGTAACCGAGGAGATATTGCTAAATGATGCCTTAGAAGCTGTAGGAGTGGAAGCATTAGAAACAGATTTAGGTGAATATATTTTACAATTAGATGGTGACTTCCCTAGCCATATTATTGGCCCAGCCATGCACAAAACCAAAGAGCAAATCACCAAACTATTTCATGAAAAACTAGGTTCAAAAGAAGATGCAAGCATTATAGAATTAACTGCAGTAGCTAGAAAAGTTTTGCGAAAAGGTTTTTTAAAAGCTGATATGGGTATTAGCGGAGCTAATTTTGCAGTTGCTGAGACTGGCAGTATTGTTTTAGTAGAAAATGAGGGTAATATTCGCTTAACCACTAGCTTGCCAAAAATCCATTTAACCGTTATGGGCTTAGAAAAGATAATTCCACGTTTAAAAGATTTACCAGCATTTTTGACAATATTACCTCGCAGTGCTACTGGTCAAAAAGCCAGCAGCTATGTTTCATTAATTACCGGTCCAAAAAAAGAAACTGACCCTGATGGCCCAGAAGAGCAACATGTCTTAATAATTGACAATGGTCGCAGTAATATTTTGGCTGATCCAAAATTGCGCGATGCCTTGCGTTGCATTCGTTGTGGTGCTTGTTTAAATATCTGCCCTGTTTATCAAAATGTTGGTGGCCACGCTTATGGCTGGGTTTACCCAGGGCCAATTGGCTCAGTTTTAGACCCTGGCTTATTAGGCTTGGATAGCACCCATCAATTACCACAAGCATGTAGCCTTTGTGGCGCTTGTGGTGAAGTTTGTCCTGTAAAAATACCATTGCCCGAACTTTTGTTAGAACATCGCCAACGTGCAGTTAAGCAAGGCTTATCTGCCAAAGCAGAAAAAATAGGCATAGGAGCATTTGCCTTTATGGCAACACACCCTAAATTATGGAATAGCGCAACTAAAATAGGCCGCTTAGGCAGCCAATTTTTATCTCGCGAAGGCCATATTAAAGGAAGCAAAATACCAGTTATGAAAGAATGGCTCAAAGAAAGAGATTTCAAAACCCCAGCTCAAAAATCATTCCGTGAACAATGGCGTAATTTAAAGGATGAAAAATGAATAAAGCAGATTTTTTAGATAAAGTCCGCTCTTCTTTACATCGTAAAGCTAGCGATATTGTAGCCCCAGCACCAAATTTATTAGCTACAATCAAGGATTTTAAACCCTCAAGCCTAGTAAAACAATTCCAAGAAGAATATGAGGCAGTTGGTGGCAACTTTCACTTAGTAAAAAGCAAAAAAGAAGCTAGCGAAAAGGTCTTGGAAATTATAAAAGATTCTAAAGCCAAGTCTTTTGTTTTTAGCAATGACAAATTAATAAAAAGCATTGTAGCTAAAATAGCTATTCCAGAAGCTAAAATAATCTCAGATGCTGATATTGGGATTAGCTCAGCCTATTGCCTGATTGCCAATACCGGCACGCTTGTACTAGAAAGCTCTGTGGGCAGACTAGCCTCTCTTTTACCAGCCAGCCATATTGCCGTTGTAAAAGACGAGCAATTAGTACCAACTATGGCAGAAGCAATAGAAGGTTTAGATAGCTTGCCCAGTGCTTGGGTACAAGCAACTGGCCCAAGCCGTACTGCTGATATTGAGCTAACCTTAACCATAGGAGTACATGCTCCTGGAGTGGTTGATGTAATTATGATTAAATGAAAGAACACTGGGAAGAGCAAAAAATTGTAGAGCTCTTTACAAATAAAGAGCCTGATTACCGTATGCTCGAGCTTATCCAAAATTACCCTAAAAAAAGCAGATTTTTGGACTTGGGTTGCGCAGCTGGTAGAAATACAGTTTATTTAGCTCAACAAGGCTTTGACTTTTATGCCATTGATTTTTCAGAAGCTATGCTAAATAAAACCAAAGAACGACTAAAGCTAATATTGCCAGAACCAGAAGTAGATAAAAGGGTTTTGAAAATGAAAATGGATAATTTAGATTTTAAAGATAATTATTTTGACTTTATTATTGCTTTAGGAATTATTCAAGATGCCCAAAGTGAAGGAGAATGGCATCGAGTTGTGGCAGGATGTGCTCGAGTATTAAAACCTAATGGCAAAATCTTGGTAGCTCATTTTGGGCCTAACTCCAACCCACATGGTACAGGCGTGCAGTTAGTTAAAGATACAAAACATCTTTATACCGGCTTTGCTCCAAATAGAAAATTGAACTTGCTGTCTTCTAAAGAACTAGATGAGAATATGCTCGAGCATGGCTTTCATAGTATTTCAAAAACCAGTTCTGTCAAAATAAAAACAAATAAAGGTTATAGAACAACCGTCAATGGCTATTATCAACTTTTTAAATAAGAACAAGTAATTTTACTATTTTCAAGACCTCTTTGCAAAACAATTCTAATATTTAGCAAGTTGGCAAAATATATAGGCATAATCTAGCAAAATGTAAGAAATCTGTGATTAAATTTATGCTATAGTTTGATGACTATAAGACCAAAGGATTTTATAGTCATCAAAGCTAATCTGGCTACTGGAGAGGGTCTAAACAAATGATTTTGTTGAATCACATATTGTTAATAGTAACGCTTGTAACAATAATAACTAGTGGAATAATAGGAGCTTATTTATTATCCAAAAATCCACCATATAAAATACTTGGCTTTATTTCAGCAATAAGTTTTTTCTGGACGGGTTTATCCTTTTTACTATTATCAAAAGTCTTTTCAATAGACCCATTAATTCTTTTAGAACTTCAAAGTTTAATTCTATCTGCAGCAAGTATTTTATGGTTAGATTTTTCCCTTTTATACTCTATCCTTAAAAAGCAATGGTACAATTTTGGTTTTAAATTTTCTTATCTAGCACTCGTTTTTATTGCTATTAGTCTTTTGGTTTATAATTTTGAGAGGGGTTTAACTCAAGAAGCTGTCCAAATTATTAAAATAGCTTGGATGCTTAGTTCGGTTTTTCAATTAGCCATACTTGCTACTAGCATTTACCTCTTGAGAAAAACTTCTTTAAATCGACCAAATCACAATAAATATCAATTTAAGGCTTTAATCATTGCAGTAACCTTGCCATTTATTGCAATACTAATCTACTTACTCCAAGGCTTTGATGCTTTTATAAACAAAGACTACTACTCTCTTAGTGTTGTATTTACTCTGAGTAATATCTCATTATTTGTAGCCCTATTTCGCAGTAGTTTGGTAGAGCATTTACCCAATACCTACCAAAGTCTATTTAGCTCAAATAAGAACCTAATTATTCTATTAGATAGACAAGCAAATATTATGAATTACAATCCTGCAGCAAAATTATTTTTAGAAAAATTATCAATCTCTCCTATTAATCAAAATATCTATAAACTAATTCCTAACTTACCTTCTAAAGAAGAGCACTTCAAAGATATTGCCGTCAATATTTTTGAAGTGCTCTTCTTTAGAAGGTAAGTTAGGAATTAGTTTATAGATATTTTGATTAATAGGAGAGGTTGATAAT
>CAMZLP010000085.1 GCA_947311535.1 uncultured Deinococcota bacterium
ATCTTTGTCGTATAAATCTTGCTCCCAAAGTTCTAAATCTCGATATTGCATTTTTAGCTCCTTTCTAAAGCCTTTTGCCTTTCTTGAATCTATAATCACCTATCTACCCTGAACAAACCCTTTTTTTAAAACGTTCAGGGTTTGTTCAGGGTAGATAGGTGATTATAGATTCAAGAAAGGCAAAAGGCTTTAGAAAGGAGCTAAAAATGCAATATCGAGATTTAGAACTTTGGCAGCAAGATTTATACGACAAAGATCTTTGGCACGGAGAGAACGGCTTAATTGTAAATACATCAGCCTTAAAAGATAGAGAAGATTATATAGATGTATTTGTTAGTTATCCTGAAGAGAATTACCCAAGTCAATATAACTAATTAGCGACATCCTCCAAAAGTCGTATTCAATATCATCCAAAAGGATGAGGACAGCAAAAGAAAGGCAAGTTAAGATAAAATTATGAAAAATATAGATTTAAACAAACAATCAGAAATTTGGAAGCAAGACTTTTTTGACCCCAATTTATGGCACAACGAATCTGGCACAATAGTTACTCAAGATTTACTAAAAGCAAGAGAATTCTATTTCGATATAGTAAAACTAGGCCACGATTTTAGAGAGCCAAAATATCAGCAAATCCGAGCATAATAATATTACTCATACTCCCTCCATATAAAACCCACTTAGCAAGCTAAGTGGGTTTTGTTTTTGCTATTTAATCAAATCTCAAAGCAATAAAAGGCACAATCATCTCATCAGCTAATAAACCACCATGCTTACTTAGCAACTTGCGGTTTACCGCTTTAGGCCATAAATAGCTACTATCTAAACTGGTTAAAATAACATCGCCCAAACGCCTTGGGGCATCTGGATGCATATTGCTAATATCACCATAAAGCCCCGCTGCCAATGCTTCTTGGGCATCAAGAGCCAAAAATGAGGGTAGCTTTTCTTTGGCATAGTCTAAGATTGCATTTTTTTGCCCATTTTGAGCATATAAGTAAATCTGTCTAGGCTCACCACCTGGCATCATAAGCGAATTATCTAGCAAGAATTGATGGTCTTCTAAATATATTCTGCTACTAAGCGGTGTGGCAACATGGCCATGATCGGCAGTTATTAAAAACAAAGTTTTATGCCTTTGCTCACTTGTTAAAGAATTAATAAAGCGATTTAATTGAAAGTTAAATTCTTGCCAAAGTGCATCCCAAATCGGGCCATCTGCGGTATCTCGGTGACTTAGGCTATCAAAGACTGGGTTATAAGCATAGGCATAAGCCTTTTGATAGACGGTTTCTGTTAACCAATTAGCAAGTTTTTGCCACATATCAGTATCACCAACATAGCCCTCTACTTCGGCATCTCGCAATTGCATACGAGATAATGGACTATTTTTATAAATATCTGGCATAACTACTCGCATCGGAACTTTGGCTTTTGCTAGGGTCTGTGCCATAGATAGATTAGGTAAAAAATCTTCGGGGTTTATGCCCCAATCGACAAGTTCACCAATTTTGGCTCTTTGCTTATAGGCAGGCAACCAAAAAAGCATATTAGCTACTAAAGCGAGTTCGGGTAAAAGATAGCTATAACCAATCATACCCATCTCAGCAGCAGTAGCCCCGTTAGAGAGTAATACACTAGTAGCAACACAAGTAGTAGATGGCGAAACAGAGCTAATCGGGCTATAGACTTGCCCAAACTTAGCCAAAGTTTCATTAAAACCATAGTCATTATTTTGCAATTGTTTTTCTAAACGGTTAAAACCCATACCATCTACAACTAATAAAATTACTCGTTCTATATCGTCACCCAAGTTAGTTAGTATCTCATTGTCCAAGCTTGGGCTCGAGTATCCCCGATTTACCCCTAACAACTTACCCACCGTGGCAGGTATATTAGCTATAGATTGGCTATTGTAACGAGGGCTTATTAGATTAGAACTCAATAGTTTGTCTAATGCCTTATTATTTGATTTATTTAATTGGCTTCGTTTTAACATCTAAAAATTATAGCATTGGAAAACTAAAACTTAGCCTCTATCTTTATAAAACATAGGACTTTCTGGCAATCAAAAATGGATTTACAAGGGCTTAGTAATCTTAATTACAGCAGAGAAACCCGAGTAAATAGTGCCTATGGTGCAACAGTAGGTGTAAAAAGCTCTTGACAAGACTTAGCTATCTACCTATAATCATCAAGCTATGCCTGAAACAAGTAAAACAGCAATTCTAAACTTAGGTCTTTTAATCAATCATATTAATGATGAGATTGTAGCTAAAGGTTTATTAGAACCATCAGATAAACTTCTTAAAGAACTCAATTTGGAATTAGCTGAACCCATTGACTGGCAATTGACTGTTAGTAATACGGGTGGAGATAACGAGTTTTTGGTAGAAGGTGAACTAAAAGGCAAGTCTATTATGGAATGCCGACGTTGCCTCGAGCCTAGCCCAGCCAAAGTTGATACAGACTTTGTTTATCAATTAGAATTCAAAGCTGGTGTAGAAGAATTAAAGTTTTCTGAATCAGAAGATTTAAATGAGTTATTGGTTTTTGGTAAACCAATAGTTGACTTTGCAGGCTTTATCAGCGAAATCTTCACCATGTCTCAGCCTCTTACAAACCTCTGTAAAGAAGACTGTAGAGGCCTTAATAATGACGGCGTAAACCTAAATTTTCACCCCGAAGCTGCAAAAGAAAAAGTCGTAGAAATAAGTGAAAAAGAATCACCCTTTGCATCATTGAAGGATTTTGAAGTATAATACTAAAGTTTGTGGTCTTTATTGACTATCTAAGGAGAAAAACTCATGGCTAAACACCCAGTACCAAAAAAGAAAACCTCAAAAGCTAGGCGTGATTCACGTCGTAGTCATCATGCTATATCAGCACCGAACCTTGTTACTTGCGCTCAATGCGGAGAACCAAAACTAAGTCATACCGTTTGTATGAAATGTGGTAGTTACAAAGGCAAAACTGTTGTCGAGATTGATTCTGACATCTAGTTATTCAATAATATAAACTAGCTTCAAAATGAAGTAAAATAAGCTGTCTATTGGAATACTTAGACAGCTTTTGATTTTAGGATGTGATGCTGTGGAAAAAAAAATAACTGCAGGTATAACTGCTATTGGCAGCTATGCCCCAGAAAAATTGCTAAGCAATTTTGATTTAGAAAAAATGATGGATACCAATGACGAGTGGATAAGAAGCCGCACTGGTATAGAAACTAGGCATATGGCAGCTGACGGTGAATTTGCATCAACTATTGCTATAAGAAGCGTAGAAGACCTAGTAAAACGCTTTGGCAAAAAAGCTATTGAAGGTGTCGATTTAGTAATTTTGGCAACTAGCTCGCCCGATGCTTTATTTCCTGCTACTGCTTCACTTGTACAATCACATTTTGACCTAGAAGCAGGTGCTTTTGACCTTTTAATTGCTTGCCCTGGTTGGATTTATGGTTTAAGCGTTGCTCAGGCATATGTCGAATCTGGCTTGCTTAAAAAGATATTAGTAATAGGAACAGAAGCTCTAACCAAATTAATGGACTATAGCGACAGAAACATTTCCATTCTTTTTGGTGATGGTGCCGGAGCCGCCGTAGTTGAAGCTGTTGAAGCGGGCTATGGTTTTAAATCATTTATTTTAGGCTCTGACGGTAATGGCGCTAAGCACTTAGGTATTAGAGCCGCAGCTGATCAGTTTCCAGATGGAACTCCTATACCTGATGGGCCTTTTATGAATGGGCGAGAAGTATTTAAATTTGCCGTTCGCATAATGCCAAATGCTACCTTGGACGTTCTTAAAAAAGCTGATATGAGCCTTGATGATATTGATTTATTTGTGCCACACCAAGCCAATTCACGTATTGTAACTGCAGCTGCTGATAAATTAGGCATAGACCACGAAAAGATGATTTTAGTTGTAAATGAATATGGCAATACCTCAACTGCGAGTATCCCGCTTGCACTTGCTGATGCTTATGATGCCGGCAAAGTAAAAAAAGGTGACAACCTAGTTTTTGTTTCTTTTGGTGCTGGCTTGTCTTGGGCAGCTATGGTTTTAACTTGGAGCACAGATTGAACCTAGCACTGTTTCCTAAATTAATGGTGGCTTCGATCCATTATAAATCTTTACAGTTTGATAATAGAATAACTGTTTGCTACTACTCTGTTTTAGAAACCTTTAGTTTGGAAACAAAATGATAGTAGCACTGTTTCCGGGGCAGGGTTCCCAAGCTATCGGTATGGCTCAAGATTTTTATGATAATAGCCAAGCCGCCAAAGAGCTATTAGAACGTGCAGAAGCGGCATTGCCAGGATTATTAGACATAATGTGGCAAGGCCCCAAAGAAAAACTAAGCTTAACTGCCAACCAGCAACCTGCTTTAGTGGCGGCAGGGGCAGCTGCATTTGCTGCCTATACAGAAGCTGGCGGTCCACGCCCAAGCTTTGCTGCTGGGCACAGCTTAGGCGAATACAGCGCCCATGTAGCCAGTGGTGCATTAGGCATAGAAGATGCAGTAGCACTGGTAAATAAGCGTGGTAAGTACATGCAAGAAGCAGTAGCTGAGGGCATGGGTTCAATGGCAGCTATATTAAAGGGCAATAATAAAACTATTGAAGAAGTTTGCAAGAGTACAGCCGGAATAGTTGAAATAGCAAATTATAACAGTGATGGTCAAACTGTTATTTCTGGCGAGAAACTAGCAGTAGAAGCAGCCTCTGAAAAATTAAAACTACAAAAGGCTCGAGCCATACCCCTTAAAGTCTCGGCCCCGTTTCATTGCAGCCTTATGCAAAGTGCCGCTGATGAACTAAAAAAA
>CAMZLP010000086.1 GCA_947311535.1 uncultured Deinococcota bacterium
CTGTTATCAGAAAAACTAAATATAGACCTAAAACATGTCCTAATTGTGGTTTTTCCAAAGCTCTTTAGTTAAAAACTATTGATTTTCAAAGGGATTAGGGGTGCTCTTTGTTTTGTACAACTCTAAACTCAAGAAGTAAGAAAGCCATATTTTAAAATCAGAAGCTTGTAATTTTTATTGCCATACATCCTAAAAATCCAATATCTTTCTAAGCCAACAATCTTAAATCTTGAATAGATAGCTCTGGCTTTTTTAATGGGACACTAAAACCAAACTCATTACCATTGGTAATTGCTTTGGCCCAAGTCTCCCCCTGCCATCTTTGAGCAATTGAACGAACTATATAAAGCCCTAAACCTGTACCCTTTATGGTTTTTTGACTCACATGGGGGCTAAAGAGTTGCTCATATTCATCTATATCTAGCTGTTCACCGCAGTCTTGAACAAGTATTCTTAAGTAGTCTGGTTTTTTTGAATCAATTGAGGTTTTTATAGTTACGGTCTCATGGTCTGGGCCATGCACAGCAGCATTCTCAATTAGATTTATTAATATTTGTAAGATTTTATCTTCATCTGCCCAAATAGTTGTTTTAGCAAAATTCAGTTTTAATTTAATATCGTGCTCTTTTAATCTATCTTTTAAAATCTCTTTTGCACGAATAACAAGTTCTAATAAATATAAACTTCTGAATACAGGTGGGCATACACTGACCGTAAGATCTTCTAGCAAGCGAGCAAGTCGTTGGGTTTCTAGCTTCATAAGTTTTAAAAAATACTGCTGTTGCTCTATGGGAAGCGAATAATCAAGGGCCTCTAAGGTAGTTTTTATACCTGTCACTGGTGTCCTGAGTTCATGAGACAAAACCGAAAGTAAGTCTCGAGCATTATTTTGAGCGTCTCTAATTTCGCTAATATCACGTAAAATTAGACCGTCTTCAATAGCTATTACCATGAGCTGCCGACCACGAGTATTTATTTCCATTTCTTCCTGATTTAAATAACACTGCTCGAGCCTATGGTCTCTAAACACTTCAATAAACCGTCTACCTATCGCCTCTGCTTTATCGACATCTAAAAATTCTGCAGCAGCTAAATTCAAAGACAAAACTCGCCCTTCATCTATTAAAATAATTCCTTCGGATAATTTGTCAAAAACAGGGTTTTTTTTAGTCAGTTTCATTTTCTGGGTTTACCAATCTGTAACCGCGTCCACGTATAGTTTCAATATAAGAGCTGCTCAAATGTACTCTCAACTGTGAAATATGTTGATCCACAGTTCTTTCAGTTCCCATAAAATCATCACCCCAAACCTTATCTAATAGCTCAGTTCGGGAAAATATCCGTCCAGAATAAGTTGTAAGGTAAAGCAGCAAATCATATTCTCTCCGAGTTAAGCTAAGCTCTTTATTATCAAATTCCACAATTCCTTTTTCTGTATTGATTTGCAATTTTCCCAAACTGGTGTTTTCTACTCTTTTGCTACGTCTTAGTAAGGCCTCTATTCTGGCAAGCAGTTCAGCATTACTAAAAGGTTTGGTCAAATAGTCGTCTGCTCCTACCTTAAGACCTGTGACCTTATCCAATTCACTAGCTCTAGCAGTTAGCATTAATACCGGTATATCATAATCAGCTCGGATTTGCTCGAGCCAATCCAAACCCGAACCATCTGGAAGCATCCAATCAAGCACAATAATATCAGCCTGATTTAAACCAAGCCAAGCCTCGGCGATATTTTGAGCTTCTAAAACTTCAAAAGCATTTTTACTAAGATGAAATACTAGCAGCTCCCTAACAACATTGTCATCTTCAACAAGCAAAACTTTAGCAGGCATAAAAATCATCTCTTATAAGGAAATGGTAGCAGCACATTTCACTATTATTTTAGCCAGATATCTGTCAGCTAAACGTCAGCCCAAGCAAAAAATACTTTCTCTTGACGCTGCCCTGACAATAGAGTTAGATAATTAAGCACATGCTAAACTCAGGCAATATGAACGTAACCACTCAAGAACTTAAAGAACTAGGGGCCTCTATTATTCGTATGCTTAGCTTAGTACGCGAATCAAGCCAATTAGCCAAGCGCTCACTTATTGATGCTGATATAACCGCCACAGATTTATGCATTGACAATGACAAAGTTATAGATGAATTTATGGATAGGCTCGAGCAGAAAATTTTAACAATTATAGCTCTTCGGCAACCCGCAGCCACAGATTTGCGTTTTTTGGCAGCCAGTTATCGCATGCTTTCAGATATCGAACGAGCTGGAGACTATGCCGTCCACGTAAGCCGTACTGGCAAAGAACTAGCAAGTAAGCCACGCCTAAAAAAATATACAGATATGGCTAGAATTTTAGACATCATCAACGACATGATAGAAAATACTATAAAAGCCTTAGCTAATTCTGATGCCGAGGCTGCACGCTATGCTCATAGTATGGATTTAGAAATAGATGATCTCTATGAACAAATCCAGCGTGAGCTACTAACCTATATGATGGAAGACCCTAAGATTATTAGTACCGCTAGCAAGTTATTGTCAACAGCAAGATATCTAGAACGACTTGGTGACCACTTAGAAAATGTAAATGAGCATATTATCTTTTGGCTTACGAGTGAGCGAATGTAGCAATGCTTCAAGATAGTTTAAATTCAAGATACTTCCTATACCTTAGAACAGGCCTTCCATAGAGGTCTGTTCTTTTTATTAACGCCATAATCACTGAAACCTCATATTTATAGCACTTTTATGATTCATAGCAATATTTTTTTAACTTCTTAAAAGCGCTAATCTTCAGTTCTTAGTTCAATAAGCTCTGTCCAAATATTCGATATTTCCTTATAATCTTGATTTTTCTTCTTATAACTTTCAGTTTTTACCTCTTGGAATTAGTCATAAAAATGCCATTATGTTTCTTTTATCGCTTGTGCAATCTGTAACCAGTTAAAAAGATTATTGAAAAAGAGCAATGCTTATTTATCAGCCTAAAAAGCTATTAAAATATCAAAAACTACCTATGAAATAAGCTTTGCCTAATTATCGTAAAAAAGAAAAAATTGGCTAATCTCACTGATAAACCAAAACTAGTGCTGAGGGTGTCTCATTCGTGAAAACAAGAAACAAACCTCCACAAAGCTTGGCAGCATCTTACAGCTAGAGCTTGTCAATAATGAAATGGATCAATATCCAATCACTTGTGAAAAAACCAAAGCTATCCAAAATGTCCAGAGATATAACTCTCTGTTATCTTATGTTTTGGATTGGTAAATATTTGCTCAGTTGGTCCTTCTTCTATAATATGACCAAGATGCATATAGACCGTTCTATCAGAAACACGACCAGCTTGCTGCATATTATGCGTAACTATAATAACGGTATATTTGTCTTTAATTTCGTGTATGAGCTGTTCAATACGGTCTGTAGCAATTGGGTCAAGAGCACTTGTAGGTTCATCCATCAAAATAACATCGGGTTCTTGAGCCATAGCTCTGGCAATGCATAAGCGTTGCTGCTGCCCACCAGAAAGACCAAGTCCAGATTCATTTAATTTGTCTTTGACTTCGTCCCAAAGTGCAGCATCTCTCAAAGATTTTTCTGCAAGGGCCTTTAAGTCACCCTTATAACCATAAAGCCTTGGGCTAAAAACAACATTGTCAAATATAGTTTTTGGAAATGGATTGGGTTTTTGAAAAATCATGCCAATACGCCGCCTTACCTCTACTGGGTCAATTGCTTTGTCATAGAGGTCAATGCCTTCATACAATAGTTCACCAGTTATCTTCACATTAGGTATTAAATCATTCATACGATTTATATTGCGAAGCAAGGTAGACTTTCCACAGCCAGATGCACCAATGAGTGCCGTCACCTTAGCTTTTGGGATATTAACGGTATTATTATAAAGTGCCTTAAAATTACCGTACCAAAGATTAAGCTTATTAATACTTACAACCGCATCTTCGTTACTTACCGCATCTGTTCTGATAGTCTCATGATCTTTTAGTTGCTCTAAACCCGGTAGTGCCATATTTTTTACTTCAGAAACTTAATAACAAAAAAAGTTTGAAGAATCCTCCTTTACCATTTTCTTGAAAACTGTGCTCGAATAATAAACGCAAATAGATAGATAAAAATTAAAATAATTAGTAAGACCATAATACCCGCAGCAGCAACTTCTTTAAAAGCCTGATCTGGAGTTGCAAAATAAGAATATATTTGTAATGGCATAACAGAAAAAGAATCTTTTAGTACATCCCAGCCACCAGGGATTGTAGTGATAAAACCAGCTCCACCCACAAGTAATAATGGAGCCGTTTCACCTAAAGCCCTAGCCACTGCCAACACTATACCCGTTACAATACCCGCAATAGAATTGGGTAATATTACCCGACTCACTGTCTGCCATTTAGTTGCCCCTAAACCATAACTTGCTTGCCTTAATGAATCAGGAACAGCGCGTATTGCCTCTCGAGCTGCAATAACAACTACTGGTAAAATTAATAAACTTAGTGTCAAAGATGCTGCAATAACACTATCACCAAATCCTGCTGCCCGAACAAAGACATATAGACCCAAAATTCCGTAAACAATGCTAGGTACACCTGCCAAATTTCTTAAATTAATCTCGAGCAGAGAGCTAAAAATACCCTTTTGAGCATATTCTTCTAAGTATATTGCGGTAGCAACAGCTACAAAGCTAGCTATAAAAATAAGCAAACCTATTACCCAAAGCGTGCCAATAATAGCTGTCCTAAAGCCAGCCATAAGCGGCCTACTAGAATTATTTCTAATTATAAACGCTCGATCTAATAGGGGGTTTAAAAATAAATCTAAGCCTTCCTCTTTTGCTCGTAATTGCAAAGCTGTTTTATTGGCAAGCCCTGCAAAATAAGGAACTTGTTCCTCAATCTTATCAGCCATGCCCCGTTCAATTGTATAGACAACTGTTTGTTTATTTTTGCCATTTGCTTCCAGAAGCTGATCAACTCGGTTACGTAGTAAGAATTTTCTACGTTTTTTTGGATCGGTAAGAATGTCATCAATATCTTCTTTACTCATACCTCTTGCGTTTAGCTCGAGCCTATAGGCCTGTTCATCATTCTTAATTTCTGAGCTATTAAATACTTGCCCGCTACCGCCACGGTCTACAAGCTGCCAAACAAAGCTACTATTGATATTTGCGTAAAACACAAATACAATAAGCAAAAAACCCAAAACAACAGGTATTAAGCTAAAATAGCGAAGCAGCTCACCACGTATTTTTCTATGTCGCAGCTGTGCCTTTTCTTCGGCAGTAAACAAGCTATTCGTTTTTATATTTTTATTATTCATAGTAAGCCTTAGTCATATTTCTCACTAAAACGAGAAACCACTTGGTGAGAAAAAATATTTAAAATCAAAGTAATAAGAAAAAGTGTTGCACCCACCGCAAAAAGTGCTCTTGCCCCTACCGAAGCAGATTCTTGGTCACTTTGGGCTGCATTGGCAATAAATGCCGTCATAGTAGCAATTGCATCTCGGGGATCAAAAGTAATAACAGGCTGTGCTCCTGCAGCAAGAGTTACAATCATAGTTTCACCAATTGCCCGCGACATAGCCAAAATAAACGCAGCCATAATACCCGATAATGCCGCTGGAACTATCACCTTAGATACAACTTCTGCTTTAGTAGCCCCAAGGCCATACGCTGCCTCACGCAAACGCCTAGGAACAGCCTGCATAGCATCTATGGAAATACTGCTAACAGTAGGCAAAATCATAAAACCCATAACAATACCAGCAGCTAAAGAATTTTGGGTACTTAGCCCAGGTACAAACATCTTTAAAATTGGGGTAATACTAAAAAGTGCAAAAAAACCTAAAACTATAGTAGGGATACCAGCCAAAATCTCAAGAATTGGCATTGCTATCTGCCTAACTCGGCTACTAGCAAATTCTGATAAAAATATTGCCGAGCCTAAACCCAAAGGTATACCAAGCACAAGAGCAATAAAAGTAACAAGTAGCGTACCAGTCAAAAGTGGGGCAATACCAAAATGCTTTTCAGTAAAAAAGGGTGTCCATTCATGGTCTGTTATAAAATCCATAAAATTCACCGTTGGATCTCTAAAAAACATGAATGTCTCACTGCTTAGCGACCAAATTACCCCAATGGTTGTAAGAATAGAAATGCTTGCAGCAGATAGTAAAATAATACGAATGATATTCTCAACAATATTGCTAAAGAATTTTTTAGACAAAGCTGATTTTAAATTGTGATTGATGCTCGCTATTTTATTTGAAGTTTTATTCATATAGTTTGTCTCATATTCTCATAAACTTTTTTTTGATTCTTTGCTTAGAGCATAAATAAAAAGACTATCTCTAAGCATGCTCAGAGATAGTTTAGAAAATATATATCAGTTAATTGTCAGCTATTGGGCTTTGATGGTTTCTAAGCTTTTAGCGTATTCGCTAGGCTCGAGCACAGAGTAACCAGTATCAGCAATAACACTTAAGTTAGCAGGGTCTAGATAGTACTCAATAAATTGTCTTACCGCAGGCTTTTCTTTTAAGATAGATGCATCAGTATAGATAAAGATTGGTCTACTCAATGGATAAGTTCCATCTTCGATATGTTCATTAGCTGGTAATACACAATTACCCGCTTCGTTTTGAATAGAAAGTGCTTTAATACGATCTGGATCACTAGCATAGTAGGCATAGCCAAGATAGACCATTGCATTCTTGTCTTGTGCAACATTCTCAGCTAGGACATCATCTTCTTCACTTGGGAAATAACGTGATGTGTGGTTTGCATCATCGCCATAAACAGTTTCTAAAACTTCCTCAACAAAATAATCTAGAGTACCACTACCAGTACTTGGTCCAAATAGTTTTATTTCGGCTAAGGGTGCATTATCCAATACATCTACCCAAGTGACCGCAGAATCATGATCTTGCCAAATAGCAGCTAATTGCTCATAACTTAGGCATTGTGCCCAATCATTGGCAGGGTTTACAGCAACTGTGAGGGCATCCCAAGCAACTTTGATTTCAATAATATTATCACGGCCAATTTCAGCACAGGCTTTTCTCTCTTTGTCTTTCATCGGACGACTTGCATCGTTAATATCCGTCTCCCCAGCACAGAACTTCTTAAACCCGCCACCAGTACCTGTTGAAGCCACAGAAATATCTAAGCCAGTTTCGATATTAAATTCTTCGGCCATACTAAGGCTGATTGGGTAAACGGTAGAAGAACCAGCAATATTCACATCTTGTGCAAATGCAGCTGCCCCTAATATTGTTAACAAAATGATTATGTTTTTCATTTCTAACCTCCAAAAGAAGTCTATTAAAGCTTTATCAGAGAATTGTCAGCAATATTTAGAGCCAATAATTACCAAACTCAAGAAAAATCTTCTTTTTAGTTTTACTATCAATATCAAACAAATAAAAAGAATAGGGGGCAAAGTCGTTCTAAATAACACAGAGGAAAACTCAGTTGAGATATGCCGTTCATAAGAGAATTAGCTACTTGAGTTTGCTTGTAATTAAGCCAAATTTGGGTTTACGGGTAAACAGTTCAAAAATTTATTTGCAAGTTATTTCACCTGATGGCAATAAAAAAGCATAGGACTTTGTATAATAAGCCTTATTTTCGCTTAAATCCCATGAGTTACGCACATCTTTATATTCAATTTTACATTCATGCCTGCTATCTAAAGTAGCTATACGCTTGCCCCTTTTATCTTTTAAAATTATTTTGGCCATATTAAAGCTGCCGCTTTTTAAAAGTGTAGAAAGCGAAATCTCACGGTAAACTTCTAAGCTATATTCTTTATTTGGGCTATAGGATGTAAATTTGGGAGTATTGATATTTATATACATAAAAATTGGAATCAAAAGAAGAATTCCCAAAACTCCTAATAAAAAGTTTCTACTGTCCGAAGGCTTTCTGGGGTCATCCATTCATTAATTATATTAAATACGCTCTTTTTATCCAAGTTTGTTAGAAGAGCTATGGTACACAGCAAAAAAAGTGGCACTGATTGCTCAGTGCCTTTGGGATGGAGTGGTACTACATTTCTTAAATTCTGGGGGAGAATTTAAGAGGTTTACTAAAAAACCTTTTCTATTCTATCACTTATTTGTGAGCTTATTGTCAGCTAAGAGTAAATAAGTTCGGGTTTTGGTTAATTAGTTATTATTTTAAATTCTTCAATCGCTTTGTAGCCTCAGCTGCTGTTATTTCTCCTTTTTGAAGAAGCTCGAGCACATCTTTTCGTTCAGACTTTAAATCTTCTATGGGTTCATATGCTTCATAGCCCAGTTCTTTTAAAAGATTTTCAAAACGCAACCTAACGGTTGGATAGCTCACCCCTAAAATACGTTCTATCTCTTTAAGATTGCCTCGAGTTTTTAAAAACAAGCGCATAAATTCTAATTCTTTACCTTCTAAAAAAGCAAATTCATTAGGCTGAAATCTGCCACTAATTACCACCTCGGTTTTTGGGCATTCTAGCCTTGTTACAATCAAGGCTTCGCCACTTACCGGGCAAGCTGTGGGCATTGCTAATATTTTCTTCATCAAATTACCTCAATTTTTATTTTAGATTTAGCACCCTTTTTATTTTTAACTGTTTCGGTTTCATAAATTACTCCCTCTTTTAAATCTTTAAGATTAATCACCTTAATTATCCCATTAATGTCAATTCCTTCGCTTTCAATATCAACTAGCTTATCTTGGCCAATAAATTTTGTGGCAAACTTGGCCAAGCCAAGTGGTAAATCTAAATTAATATTATTTTTCTTACCGTTAATCATATCGCTGTCTATAATTATTCTAATTTTTTTGGCTCGAGCAGATCCAGATTTCTTTTCTTCTTTAGTTACAGATTTCTGTGAATCCAAAGCACTTAGAAGATCAGAGGCTTCATCAACTGTTATCTTAGCTTCTGCTAGCATATTTAGAATTTGCTCTTGCTCAGTCATTTTCTAAAACCAAGTCTAAATTACCAGCACCCAATTTTATATCAAAATCTGCATCACCATTACCGATGGTTGCAGCTAGTTTGGCAGCTGTCAAGCCTTCTTTAAAACTATAGTTTTCTAATTCTGAAGATAGATTATGAGACATATTGCCTACACCCACTTTAGCTTTTAGATTGACACTTGAACCATTTTTTAGTTTTAAATTAATATTACCTGCCGAAGCTTTAATCTTATTTTTATATTGAGTTGCCCGCATGCTTATTTCAACATCACCAGCTTTAGAATCTAAATCAACACCGCCAATGTCTTTAAGCTCTATATTGCCTGCAAAACATCTAATATAAACAAAAGGAACATCGCTAAGTTCTACATTGCCAGCCTTTGAGTTTATCCTAAGACCGTAACCTGCCGGGATAGTTAAAGTTAAATTTTCACCTAAATCATTGCCCAGATTACTCACAAAGTTTCCAATTTCATCAATTATTGATTTAGATGCCTTGTTTTTTGCCAGTTTTTTATGAAAAATAAAGAAGTTTTTATTTTTTTCTTTAAGCTTGTAATTTTCACCGTCATTTATAAGCGGTGCATTAAGTGTATTGTCAACCCTAACTTCTATATCGCCTGCAAAAGCATCTATGTGCACCCAATTCAAGTCTTTTTCAAAATATTCATTTTCTTCTACTAATCTTTCAAGCTTTTCGATTTCCTCGCGATTGTTTTGGTTTAGCTTATCAGAGGCTTCTACAAATTTTTCAAGCCCTCGAACAAGTTCTTTATCTTCTTCAAAATTTTGTTCTTCACCCAATGCTTCTAAGAGTTTTAAGGCTTCTTCTTGGTCTATTTTACCTTCACTTAACATTTCTAATATCATTTTCTTTTCTGACATTTATTTTGCCCTTTCTAAGTTTAATGGCTGACTAGGGATAGGCTCGAGCCTATCCGAAATATTACGTAGATAAGTAGCTAGTCTTTTGCGCCAAATTCTAAACTTAGCCAATTCTGCAATAGTCCAAACATGGCTTTCATTATGATAGCTTTGTATTTTTTCTTCGGCAATTCGCTTTATTTCTACATGATTTAACATCTAAACCATCTCCTTGAACAAAATATTAGGCCATATTTTATATTTTGTCAAGTTTTGCTTTATATTTTATAAGATTTAGCTTTATATTTATTTAAATATATAAAACTATCCTTTACATTTATCAACAATTAATTATCAGGCCGCATGTGAAATATAGCAAAAGGTTGTGGTAGGTTTCAATTCCTTATAGGAAAACTAAAAACTGTCATGCCATTGACCCTTATAACCGCACCGCCTACGTTTCAATTCCTTATAGGAAAACTAAAAACTACTTGCAATATTGCCCCTTTGGGAGTGATTACTGCGTTTCAATTCCTTATAGGAAAACTAAAAACCTTGCCTTTATTTTGATAGATTTTCGCTCCACCGCGTTTCAATTCCTTATAGGAAAACTAAAAACCCCTAGTCTCACAGCTTCCACAGCGGCTTCTGGCGTAGTTTCAATTCCTTATAGGAAAACTAAAAACGCCCCAGAACCCCAGAACCAAGCCAAGAGCTAAAAAAGTTTCAATTCCTTATAGGAAAACTAAAAACTGTTTTTTCGTATGAAAAAATCCAGGAACCCTCAGTTTCAATTCCTTATAGGAAAACTAAAAACCAAAAATACAGCTCTAGCAGTCGTGCAGCTCGAGGCGTTTCAATTCCTTATAGGAAAAC
>CAMZLP010000087.1 GCA_947311535.1 uncultured Deinococcota bacterium
AGATATCTAGTTGATGGCGATGAAGAAGGATTTTTGAAATATACAGATTACTTAATAGCAGGTGTTGACCCAAGTGATATTAGTTAATTAAAGTTGACTTACGGTTTATAATAGTTACTGTTTGTAGCTATTATAAACCTAATATTAAGACTTGGGTTAATGTATCTTTGTAAAATTTGTTATGGAGTGCTAACAGGCATCAACCCTTAGCCAAACACTCCTTTTAAGGCAGCTCTATTTTTGTGGGGAAAATAGAGCTGCTCTTTTATATTGTCAGTAACATTTATACCAAACTCAAGAAAGATATTTCTTATCAAATTAGGATAAAGGGGGAAAAGATAGTGAATAGCGAAAAGTTTTTTTAGGCAAGACACAACCTTATTACTCCTTTACATTAATGAACACAGAAAATAACTTGGGAAAGTT
Organism: uncultured Deinococcota bacterium; assembly: GCA_947311535.1. Classification (GTDB taxonomy): domain Bacteria; phylum Deinococcota; class Deinococci; order Deinococcales; family Trueperaceae; genus CAMZLP01. Next base: position 427 of record CAMZLP010000087.1, read on the forward strand.
TTCATAAGAGAGGTAGCTCATTGAGCTTGGTATTATATAGTTAAATCGAGCTAAGATGATATGGTGTTTTTCTAAAATTAATCCTAAAAGCTTGAAATCCCACGCTGGAACCAGGGTTTTAGACCGCCTATGAAATAACAACTAAGAGGTTTTAATGTTTTTGTAAGACCATTTTAACTTGGCTTGTTAACAATTCTTATGCCAAAAGTAAAATGCTTTAGCTATATCGTTTTCACGATATATAAACAAAGGATTATCTATATTTCAATACTTATTGTTTTTATTTATTCCTTAGCTTTCCAGCTACTTAATTATTGCTTGAAATTCTTGAATCATATTTATCTTAGGTTTTATTAAGTTAATCACATTTTCACGAAAATGTGATTAATTGTAAGAAAGTTGTGATATTAAAAGATGTAGACTTAAAGTTGCTATTAGTTTTGATTTAAATATTAAACAACAGACTTGTGAGGTGAGAATTGTGGCAATTGATAATAAAATTGAAGTGAGCTCAGAATCATTATTACATATATTACGCTATGTTATTCGTGAGGTGCCAGGTTGCTATTCTATTGGTTTATTTGATAGAAATGGATACTCGCTTGCATCATTGGGGGATATCGCAGAAAAACTCCAAGATTGGACTCAAATTACTCTTGTAGCTAGTAGAGGAATGACAGATAAGCAAGCAGTTAGAACAGTAACTCTAAGAACAGATGAGCTAACATTCTTAATACAAACTGCAGAGCGTTATACAATTTGCGCAGCTATTAAGAGTAATGCTAGTTTAGGGAAATTACAAACATCATTAAATAATGCAACTGTTTTGATAAAAGATATTCTTCCTGCTGATGATAGGGATTTGCTATTAACCCAGTTTTAGTAAAATGTGAAAGAATATGCATTTTTACTGACTGTTAAGAATTTATTCCCTGAGAGCTAGATTTTAATCTATAGTTCTTAATATACAAGATTTATGAATTAGAAAGGAAACTTATGCCTAAAAATTTAGACCAAATCCTTGAAAAATACTCTCAGGGGATTAATGGAATACATGTTGCTCTTGTGGGTAATAGTTCAGAAGGAACAGTCTTGGCAGCTAGAAACTGTCTAGATAACAATGATTTAGATGTTGATGCAGTTGCAGCTTATGCATCTGATTTGATTAATGCTAATGAACGTTTTTGCCATATTTTTGATCCAGGAACAGCAGTTGACTTTGTATTAGGTGGCTCAAAAGATAACAAGCTATTAATGAGAGCTATTCCAGATACTAGGTTTTTTGTAGTGTTTGTTGTAGATGCTAAAACTACTATGAAGGATGTTTTACCTCAACTAAATAAGGTTTTGAAAGAAAGTAAAGCTACTCTACCAGCAGCAACATCTAATGAAAAAAATAAAGCCCAAGCATTAGTCGAATATGCCAAGCGCTATGCGCCAGACCCTACCTTTGTTTTGATGCGCTTGGCTTTAAAAACAGGTATTGCTCCAAATAGATTAGAACGAGCTGAATTAGAGGATTCTGAGCTTCAGCCTTTATACGATAGTATCAAAGATATCTTGGGTATAGAACGTCTACCCATTTCAATTTAATAGGAGATAGGAGACAATTATGCAAGAAACGCAAATAAAAGAGTTAGATATAGCTCAAAATGTTATAATAGATAAAGAACGAAAGCTTATGAGCTTATATGGTGAACCAGTTATATTTCATTGCCATCATTATAATTTATTTTTACAACAAACTATTTTAGATCCACCATTTATTAATGGTATTGGTATACTACAAGATTCTTCACAAGAAATTAACTTTTCACAGCTCAGAGCTGCTTTTATACATCACAATGCAGAAACTGTTGAAGAAAAATTTGCAATTGCTTCAGAACTTTTTAAGTACCAAGGTTTTGGTATTATTTCTTTTAGCGGAAATGAAGACGGCGGAACTGCAAATTTGTTGAGCTCTCATTATGCACAAGGATGGACATCAAAATATGCTAGCCAAATACAAAGAGGTAAACCAATTGATCATTTTGCTGTTGGCTTTGCCGCAGCCGTCTTTGATGTAATATATGCAGATTTAGGTCATTTTACAGCTATTGAGGAGTCCTGCTCTGCGGTTACTAAAACCCCAGGTTGTATAATTCAAATTTCAAAAGCTCCGGTAGCGCGTAAATTAGAAGAAAGCCCAGGAATGGGTAAAATTATTGATGCACCAGTTGCTTTACCAAGAGCTGATACAAATATTGACTATGAAGCAGTTAATGAAGCACTTTGGGGTTTGCCGTTGGCAGGAGATGATGACGGGCTTATTAGAGCTTTTAATGTTTTACTAACTCACATGCCTTCAAATTATTACAATCGAATTCAGTACCGATTTGTTGAAGAGCTACGACAAGTACATCCTGATCTTTGTAATGTAGGTAAAGAGCTGATTAGAGAATCTGGACACGTCTGTGTTTTTTATACATTTGGTAATATTATGGAATCAGTGGAGTGGGAAGCTGTAGTACAACCTATGATTAAGAATGATAGAGATTGGGTTCATGGTGGTTTTGCCGTAGCTAGTAGCCTAGGCTGGGGGCGTTGGGAAGCATTAGAGATTGAATCAAATACTAAAGCCCGTGTTGCAATTGATGGTAACTATGAAACCAATTATCACTTAGCAACATATGATGAACCAAATGATGCTAGATGCTTTTTTGCACAAGGTGCAATTCCTGCAGTGATGAATATAGTTTATAATGGTAAAATTCAAGAAAAACCCGTTTTAGATGAAGCTTTTTATGAACGTCTATTTAAGCAGGGAAATGTCTTTCATGCAAGAGAATTGAAAGCTCGTGAAAAGGGTGATCCTTATTGCGAATTTGTAGCTGATAGAAGCTAGTTTTGTGAATATTAAAATGTCTGACCGCAAAGTATGTGGGAATGATAATGCAACAGATTTTTATATCGAAAGAACTCTAAAGATTTCTGAAATTGAAAATCTTGCTAAAGATCTCCAAGGGCGCTTGAGTGCCTTTGGAAATCTTTTTTATATAGACTTTGAGTTCTCTCGGTTGACTATTTCTAGTAATAGTTTGAGATGTACCTTAAGAACAAAAATTGATAGCCACGAAGATGAAGATAAGCTTATATTATATTTAAAACAAATGGACGAGAATAAAAATATCAAAGTGGTGAATTAAACAGCAAGAGCTAGGTTTTTAATGTAATAATTAGGCTAACTAACAATATGCTGTCAGATTGTGATGGAGACAAATGATTAATATGGTAAATAAAGAAGAAATAATATTGTCAGGTGAATTTAAATCGGATGATTTGGGGAAAATTATCGATATTTGTATGGAAGATATAGAAAGATTTATTATTCACTTTCGTATGAATTCCGAAATGACAGCAACGATATATGTTAAGGACGGTATATTGGAAGATGCAATTTTAGGGCCATATGGTGGTCTACATGTTTTGGCATTGCTTTCTGACGATATTAATGGAAGTTTTGATCTTTGTGCATGGGAAGAGCCTGAGTCTAACTCGATTCATTTACCTGTGGCATCAGCTTTACTTACAGCTGCGGTTCAATTTGACGAAAACAAGTACCGCCTAAGACAAAATATTGGTAATACCATAGAGCATATTAAGCACTTTGAAGATCCGTTTAGTTTGTCTGGAAGCTTAGAAAATATTAATTTGGAAATATTGCTTTTGTATATAGAAAATCTAAATAAAGCCTGTGAAATCAATTTGATAGTTAGTCCAGAAATAATGGCTCAGATTTATTTCGCTGATAAATTAGTTGTTGATGCAAAACTAGGAGAGCTTTCTGGAATTAAGGCTTTGGGTCTAATTATGGAATATGCTCGAGCCGAATTTAGTGTAAGTGAATATAATTTCGAGATTGCCAAAACTATAGATATGCCAATTAAAGAGTCTATGCTGGCCGCTAAAAATATTAGCTAGTTGATAGCATACTAGGAATCACTGCGCTTAGAGGCCATAAAATCTCTTAAAGATTGAGCTCCAAATAAAATTAAAGCAGTAATAAGAAATATAATACCCATAAAAATATAAATAATTGCTATTGAGGTTGACGATGCCAGTAAATTCATGCCATAAAATAGGCTCGAGCTGGAATAGATAGCTGCAAGTATACCAGTGGCTAATCTTGTCCAAGTGAAGCCTTTTAAAATCCCAAAAGAAAGCCCAGAAAAAATAATTGGCATAGCCAAAATTGTAACTATTGGCGCGGCTTGGGGAGATAATAGATTTATTACAAAATTTAACAGTGAAACTGATAATAAATTAGCGATTACAATATATACCAATTTTCGACCATTGTTGATTTTATTCATATCTTATTCCTTTATCTGATATTAATGCAAATATTAAAATCCCAACTAGACCAGCAATTCCTGCTGCTAAGATAGGCTCGAGCATATTACCATAAACTTCTTTAATACTAATTTTTTTTGCAATCAATACAATAGTAACTGGCAATAGCATTGTTAAAATCCCATTTGTAAAACCCAATATTGCCATTGAAAAATAATTGACTATCTGCATTTTTTTTACTAATGCTAAACTAGGTAAGCCAAAAATCACTACTCCTAAATAGCTAAAGGGAATAGCAAAAATCAAGAATAAGATTCTAATTCCTGGCAAATAATTGCCTGTTTTTAATCTAAAAACAACTAGAGCATAAAAAATTAGAGCCGAAATTAGGGGCGAGACTATATATGCCAGAATATTTGGCCTAAGCAGTAATTTCATTAGAAAATTCTTGTATTTTAGCCAGATTGTCTGCTTCTACAAAACCATTAGGGCAAGCACTATAGAGCATTCTGCCGTAGTTTATCCCCAAATATTTAAATGAATTAAGAAAAACTTCTTCAAAGCTGCGTTCTGGCTTTTCTGAATAGCCAGTACTGAGAATATAAGCTGTTTTGCCACGCAGTTGCCGACCCAAATCTTTCTCTATTGCTAAAACATCAGAAAACCTATCAAAGAAAACTTTCATCTGAGCTGGCATAGTGTACCAATAAACTGGGCAGGCAAAAATGATTTTGTCGTAAGCTAGCATTCTTTTGATTATTATAAAAAAATCGTCATCTTTATTTTTATGTTCATAGTCAAAGGCAGTGATTTTATAATCTTTTAGGTAGATATGCTCGAGCCCAATCAAATTATCCAATGATTTTAGTAATTGGGCAGTATTTCCATTAGGGGCAGAGCTAGCGAATATTACCAAGGCTTTATTATTCATAAAATGATGTTATCATTTTTTTGTGCCGATTAAGCTAAGTAAAACTGATGCTAGAAAATTATTGATTGCTTATCAGTTTGCTCCAAAAAGCTTAAAAGAAACATTTGAGTTTTTGGGTTCAGTTCAATATGACCCACTTAATCCAGTTGGTAGAAATCATGATTTGGTACTACAGGTTCGAGTAGCAAACTATAAACTTGATGATTGGCAAGATTTAGCTTATAAAAAACGTTTTATTTATGATGCTTGGGATAAACAAGCCTCTTTAGTATTAGCCAGTTCTTGGCCAAGCCACAAAATATATCATAGCTGGCACAAAAAACAATGGTTTGAAAAAATCTTAAAACCTTATCCTCAAGCAGTAAAAAAGGTTTTAGAAGAATTGAGAGCACGCGGTCCATTATCCAGTACAGATTTTGTTTTTCAAGCCCACCAAAAAGCTTGGGAAGGTAGTTGGTATGGCCCTAAATTAACTAAAAATATATTGCGTGCACTTTGGCATACCGGAGTAGTTGCTACCAGTTATCGCAACAAAGGTAGGCATGTTTATGATGTAGCTGAGAATATTATTCCTAAAAAATATTATACTGCCAAAATAATTTCTGAAGCCAAAAGCCTAGAATGGCTAATTAAATCACGCCATAAGGCAATGGGTTTATTGCGTCCAAATGCCAGCACTGAAGTTTGGAGCATGGATATTAGCTCAAAACAAAGACGTGAAATAATTTCAAAACTAGTAAAAAGAGCAGAGCTAATAGAAATTGAAATTGATGGAATTATTTATAATGCTTGTCCTGAGTTTTTGCAAACAGAAATAATAAATATTAATAAAATGATATTTTTAGCCCCGCTAGATCAATTTGTTTGGGATAGGGATTCGGTAAAGCATATTTTTGAATTTGAATATATCTGGGAGGTCTATAAGCCCGAGAAATTAAGAAAATGGGGTTACTATGTCTTGCCAGTTTTGTATAATGATAAATTAGTAGCTCGCTTTGATTCGCGCTATAAAGATGTCACTTGGGAGCTTTACCGATGGTATTGGGAGGCAGATATTATGCCAGATTCTAAAATGCTTTTGGCACTCAGTAAGGCAGTTGCAGAATTTAAAAGCTATTTGTCTGCCAAAAAAATAAAGCTAAACAAAGGCATGGATTTAAAAACTCGCCAAGCTTGGCAATTGGGAGACAAATTATGATAAATAATTATAGTTTTAGTAGCGATAAATCTAAGCTAGATATTGACAGTATTCATAAGTTTTTAAAAACTTCTTATTGGGCTAAGGGTATTCCTAAAGAGATTGTAAAAAAATCTATCCAGCATTCAGATTGCTTTGGAGTTTATAAAGATACTGAGCAAGTTGGTTTTGCTCGAGTCATAACCGATTATGCTACTTTTATGTATATTGGCGATGTTTATATTTTAGAGAAAGATAGGGGGCAAGGCCTAGGAATTGAGCTAATGAGGAAAATTGTAAATAATCCAGATTATCAAGCTATTAGAACTTGGACCTTATTAACTGCTGATGCACATGGCTTATATGAAAAATTTGATTTTTATAATCTTGAAGACCCTAAAAAGTTTATGAGTCGTCGAGTTAAATATCCATATAAAATAGAGGGAGAATTATGATAATTGTAAAAGTAGGCGGTTCACTAGGCATTGATTACGACGCAATTTCACGCGATATTGCTGAACTTTGGCAGGTTGGGCAAAAACTAATACTAGTGCATGGTGGTAGTGCCGAGACAAATAGAATTTCTGAAGCCTTGGGTAAGCCGCCCAAATTTGTTACTAGCCCTAGCGGCTATACCAGCAGGTTTACTGATAAAGAAACTATGGAGATATTTCAGATGGTCTATTGTGGCAAAATGAATAAAGGCATTGTAGAGCGTTTGCAAATTTTAGATGTAAATGCGGTTGGTTTATCTGGTTTGGACGGTCGAATATTTGAAGGTAAACATAAAGACAAGGTACGTAGCGTCGAAAATGGTAAAACTAAAATACTGCGTGGCGACCACACTGGTAAAGTAGAAAAAATAAATACCCAGCTTATTAATCTACTATTAGATAATGGCTATTTGCCAGTGCTAACACCGCCTGCAGCTAGCTATAAAGGCATAGCAATAAACGTTGATGGTGATAGAGCTGCAGCTGCATTGGCAATTGCTTTAAAGGCAGATAGCTTGCTGCTTTTATCTAATGTTCCTGGGCTTTTGCGAGATTTCCCAGATGAAGCTAGTTTGATTAAACGCATTCCTGCCAATGACGTAGAAAACTATTTGGAATTTGCTAAAGACAGAATGAAGAAAAAGGTGCTTGGCGCAGCCGAGGCGGTTGCTGGTGGTGTGGGTCGAGTGATTTTTGCTGATGCGCGTATAGAAAACCCGCTTAAAAATGCTCTAAACGGCAAAGGTACGGTAGTTAGTTAAGGTTTTAATCATAATTATAGGTTAAAATATCAAAATGAAATTTCGTTTGATATTATTTTTAATTTTACTTGCCCTTGTTAGTAGTTCTTGTAGATTTTCTAGCGACCCACCACGGGTCCCAGAGAATCATAATTATAAGGGTTTGTGGCTAGGCACTATGGATGTGCTACCGTCGCATAAGAAGTTTGATTTTCGGATTGATATTATTACCCAAGGGCAATATGGTGGAGTTACAGGCACTTGGGAAGTTGACTTTATTAGTTCTAAAGTAGTTGGAACCCTAGAAGGCACAACTAGAAAAGACGGTATTAGTTTTGGTTTGAAAGTTGCTAATTCTTTTTGTGAACTCAGTTTTAGAGGTGAAGAAGAGAATAACGAAATCAAAGGGATAATTCGTAATTTTCAAATTGAAGAATGCTCAGATATAAAGTTTACTGAGGGAGTATTGACACTAAAATCTCAATCAAACTAATTTTATCTAATAGTTTAATTCTGAGAATAAATAGAATTAAACTATTATTTTCGATAGATGTTTGAGAAGGGACGTGTATCTTTAGGATTGGCCAGGATTTATAGAAGGGCAATACTTGAGTATTAGCTTTTAAGACATTAGTTTATATCTTGGTTTTATTGTGCTTGCCTAAATAGAACTATTACGGTTATCTGCCAAAGGAGGAAAAAGATAAATGAACGAGCAAATGGATGAAATTCAGATATATCAAACTAGAAATGATCGAATAGAAGTTAATGTTCAATTTGAAAAAGAAACCGTTTGGCTCAATTTATCTCAATTAGCTAGATTATTTGAAAGGGATAGGACAGTTATTGGCAGGCATATCCGCAATATTTTTAATGAAGCAGAGTTAGATGAAAAACTGGTATGTGCAAATTTTGCACATACCACTCAACATGGTGCTATTAAGGGAAAAAGTCAAACAAAAAAATTAAAATATTATAATTTGGATGTCATTATTTCTGTAGGCTATCGTGTAAAATCCAAACAAGCCACAAAATTTAGAATTTGGGCAAATGAAATCTTAAAAGAATATTTGTTGCAAGGATACGCTATTAACAAAAAACGTCTGAAGCAAAAAGAGCAGGAAGTACAAATCTTAAAAGGCGGTATCCAAATTTTGAACAGAGCCATAGGGCAATCTGCTGATAAGGCAAATCGTGAGATGCTTAAGCTTTTTGCTCAGGGGCTTGCACTGCTAGATGACTATGATCATGAGACCTTAGATATAAAAGGAAATAGCAGCCAAGAGCTTGTTTATCCTAGTGAAGATGAGTATTTGGCAATGATAAAAGAAATGTACAGCGATTTTGAATCTGAGGTATTTGCTCAGCCAAAAGACGAGAGTTTTAGTAGCTCTATTGCTCAGATAGGACAAACCTTTGATGGAATAGAGCTTTATCCTAGCCTAGAAGTAAAGGCTGCTAATTTGCTGTATTTAATCGTCAAAAACCATTCGTTTATAGATGGTAATAAGCGGATAGCTGCTGCTTGTTTTTTGTATTTTTTAGATAAAAACAAGCAACTTGTTTTTGATGGTAAAACAATTATAAGTAATGAAGCCCTAGCAACTTTGACTCTTTTTATTGCTACAAGCAAGCCTGCTGAACACGAGATTGTAAAGCGATTAATTGTTAGTATTTTAAATAGAAGTTTAATCAAGTAAAATAATATCTATTCTATAAATTTAAGCAAACATGAAAAAAAACTTTAAAATTGCCAAAAAATTTGCAGGGGAGAGGTTGGACAAGTTTATTTCGGACAGGCTCGAGCTTAGTCGAAGTCAAAGCTGGCAACTGCTCGAGCAAAATTTAATTAGTTTAAATAATAAAAAGATAAATAAATCTTTTAAAGGCTACAGTCTAAAAGAAAATGATAGTTTAACCATAGCTGAATATAGAACTGCCCAAAACTTAAAAATTCTAAGCAATGCTAAGCTTAGCTTAAACATAATCGAAGACAAAAAAGACTATATTGTGGTAAATAAAAAAGCTGCTATGAATATAATACCAAAAACAGAAAAAGAGTCTGACACAGTTTTAAACGCTCTTGTTGCCAAATATCCACAAATACAAGGCATAGGCGAAGCGGGTTTGCGTTCTGGCGTGGTTCATCGCTTGGATAAAGATACCTCTGGCGTACTGATTGTAGCTAAAACCCAGAGCAGGTGGCAAGCATTGCGGCAAGCATTTAAAGAGCACAAAAGTCAAAAAATCTATCATGCTATTGTGCTTGGCGAGATTGCTAAGCAGGGCAAAGAAAAAATGTATTTGCAGGTGGCAAAATCTAAACCTGCCAAAGTAAAAGTTGCAAAAAATAGCAATCAGGCTTGGCTTTGTGATTTGAGCTGGCAAAGGCTAGAGGGTTTTAGTGACTACAGCTTAATAGAAATTACTCTGGGTACTGGCTTTTTGCATCAGATTAGAGTGATGATGGCAGAATTAGGCCATCCTATTTTGGCTGATTCTCTTTATGGCTTAAGCTCTAAATTGGCCACAAGACAATTATTGCATGCCAAATCTATCAGGATTGATGGCATTGATGTTGAAGCAGAATATCCTGCTGATTTTGCTAAAACATTAGCAAAGCTATTATCAAGCTAAGCAAAATTTATGCAATGCTGTTAATATATATAAATCTTTATTAACTTGGAGAAAAATATGCCTGAAACAAAAACTAAGACTCAAGAAATTTTGGAAATAGATGCCTTGCATAATTCTGGCCTTTGGGCCCCAAATATTGTTTTTACTCATGGCAAGGGGGTAAAAATATATGATGCTGAAGGCAAAGAATATATTGATTGCCTAGCTGGTATTGCAGTAGCAAGTGTCGGCCATGCCAACGAGCATTTGGCTAATGCCATTGCTGAGCAGGCCAAAAAGCTTATGATTTGCTCACAGGCTCATGGCAGTGATGTGCGAGCTGCATTTTATAAAAAATTAAATGAATTCTTACCAACCGAAATGGGCTTGAACCGAATATTTATGGCAAATTCTGGCTCCGAGGTCAACGAAGCTGCTCTAAAATGGGCTCGAGCCTCTACAAATAGAAACCGTTTTGTGTCGGCAAAGCGAGGTTTTTCAGGGCGGACTTTGGGCACTTTGGCCCTAACTTGGGAGAAAAAATACCGTGAGCCATTTGAACCTTTAGCTTATGAAAACGACTTTATAAAATATAACTCCATTGAAGAATTAGACAAATATGTGACAACGGATACTGCTGCGGTTTTGCTCGAGCCTATCCAAGGTGAAGGTGGCATATACCCAGCTAAGAAAGAGTTTTTGCAGGCTGCCCGAGAAATTACTAAAGAACGTGGTGCATTGCTAATTATGGATGAAATCCAAAGTGGTGTGGGTAGAACTGGTAAGTTTTTGGCAAGCGAATACTATGATATTAAAGCTGATATGGTCACTCTGGCAAAAGGCTTGGGTGGCGGATTCCCAATTGGGGTATTGGCCATGACCGAAGAAACTGCTTTGAGCATGCCAAAAGGTGGCCATGGTACAACCTTTGGTGGCAATGCTCTAGCCTCTGCGGCAGCACTGGCAGTTTTGGAAGAAATTGAGTCTAAAAATTTAATCGAAAATGCTAAAAATGTCGGCGACTACTTTATGCAAGAATTAGTTAAGTTAAATTCTCCTAAAATCCGAGAAGTCAGAGGCAAAGGCTTGATGATAGGAGTTCAATTTAAAGCAAAAGTTGCTCCATATATTGCAGCTTTAAAAGAATCTGGAGTAATGACTATTAATGCGGGGGCAACAGTTATCCGTTTTGTACCGCCTTTGATTTTTACTAGAAATGATGTAGATGCTGTTATTGATAAACTAAAAGGAATAGTATAAATGCCAAAAGAAGCAAAACCTATAAAGCAAATTTTAATTTTACTATTTTTATTTCTTGCTGTCCTTGTTATTAGCTTAGTTGTGGCTAAAACCTTAAAATCTAAAACTGCGGCAACCGCTGACGAAATACAAACATATCAAAATGCTAAGATTGAGCTCGAGTCTATTCGAGTTAAAATAGAAAAATATCGTGATGAGCACGATAATAAACTACCTGCTAACCTAGCTGATATGGTGCCAGAGTATTTTACTAAAGAACCGTTAGACCCCTATGGCAGGCCTTATGACTATGATAGATGGCAAAATACCGAGGTTGCACTGCTAAGTTTTTTTGGGCGTGACGGCACACCTAGAGGGTTTGGAATTAATAAGGATTATGTTTTAAGGCTTAGAACTTTAAAAGAATAGCTGAGCTAAAACTAACTAAGTTTTTTGTCAGATTATTAAATTTATAATTGGTATTGGAGAGAATCTGATGAAAAAACTTCTAATCTTGATTTTAATATTGCTAACATTAAGCTCTTGTAGCTATAATCAGGCCGAAGCTCCAAATTATTCAAATAGAGGGATATGGTTTTGGGCAGAGCCTAAGAGTGCATTGGGCTCGAGCCAAATCCTAGAAAATGTTTTGGAACAAGAACGAGCTATTGATTTTTTAAAAGAAAACAATTTTAAACGAATTTATGGTGAATATCAAAATACTCCAGACTATGTAATTGCAGATTGGAACCAAAGCCTTCAAAAAGCTAATATCGAGTCTCAATTACTTTTGGCAGAAAATCTTTGGTTATTTGCTAGGCAAAGACATTTATTATTTGAAAGATTAGAAAAAGAGCTAATTATTTTTAATAATTCTGTTGATAATGATAATCAAAAATTTAAGGCTATCCACCTTAATATAGAAGCACATGCTTTAACCATGTGGAAAGAGGGCAGCCCCGAAAAACGCAGGGAATTACTTGAGCTTTTAATTGATACTTTAGCTGAAACTAAAAACTATTTAGAGAATAAATCTAAAGATGATATTATGATTTAACTGTCTGGTACGATGACTTAGGCTCGAGCATAGCTTGGAAAAACGCTGCTGACAGAAATACTTGGTTTGAGCGTTTTGCTAATATTGTTGATGGAATTAGTTTAATGGCTTATGCTCGAGATTATGATGCAATATTAGCAAATACTGCTTGGGAAGTTGAGAATCTAAATATTGATATAAATATTGCAATTGATGCAGATATTGGTCAAAATTCTTACTGGCAGACTCGAGCAGAGTTTGAAAAGACTCTGACTGATTTAGAGAATAATTATAAAAACAACGCCAATTTAGATATTCATAGCTTTTTATCATTTTATTTGCCCTAAACAATGTTATTTAAAATTCTAATAGGCTACTTCATAAACATTCTTTCGTAAGCTATTTTTAATCTGATTTTTAATGGATTTAGCCAAGAAATATGCTAAATTACATGGAACAGCATTACCAACCATTTTATAACCAGCAGTTAGATTTTTATAATAAAAAGTATGGTTATCTGGGAATGTTTGGATTCTTGCACATTCTCTAATACTTAATCGACGATATAAATCTTCTTTGCCAGGTACAAAAACCCTTTTATTCTGCTCAACAAACTTCATTTTAGGTGCTTGTGGATGAATAGGGGCATGCCGTCCACCTGCTTGAGTGGTAAAAGATGGTTCATCCCAACCTCTAA
>CAMZLP010000088.1 GCA_947311535.1 uncultured Deinococcota bacterium
AATTCAAAAAACACAAACAACAAAAGCCCATAAATAATCAAAATGGCATTTACCGTCATTAAGCCATAGCCTGTCACAAGTAGAATTAGGCCACCGTAAATTGGATGACGAATTAAAGAATATACACCAGTCTCTACAAGCTGGGCATCATCTTTTGGATGAGGGAAAACTGACAAATTGCGGCCTAAATGAATCAGGCCCAGAGCCACAATTATCGAAGCGAATATAGTAATTAATAAACCAGGGTAATAAAGAAATGAAAGCTTTTGCTTCCAAGCATTAAGGCCAATATCTGGTGAGTAAAATGCAATAAAAGCAAACAATATAAATTGCACAAGAACATACCATTCACCCTTTGCACCCTGCCACCAAGCTTGCTTGTTATTGCTCATTATTTAATTTTAATAGCTGATATAAATAATTACAATTGCTTTAATTGTGTAAATCTAAAATAATAGATCTAAAATAATAGATATTAGTATAATTGGGCTGATATATAAATTAGCATTAAATGATTTTAAAGCTTCACCCGCACCTTTTTTATTAACAAGCCAATGCACATAAAGCAAGACTCCAGCAACAATAAAAATAGCAAAAGCATAAAAATAGTTAATACCGTAAATTGTTTTTGTATATAATAATGAAGCAATTAAAGCTCCCAGAGCTAAAACATGGCTAATTGCCGAAATAATTAGAGCGTTTTTAACCCCAAATTTTACTGGCACACTATGAATAGAATTTATAATATCAAAATCATAATCTAGCAAAGCATAGATAATATCAAAACCTGCAATCCAGAGTGCCACTGCAACCCAAAGCGCAATTGCTCCTGGGGCAAAGCTGCCGGTTACGGCTATCCAACCACCAGCTGCTGAGGCACCAATGGTCAGGCCAAGCCAATAATGGCAGAGCCAAGTAAATCTTTTGCTATATGGATAAAAAGCCAAAAAGAACACAGCTATTGGCAATAGATAAAGTGTAAGTCTATTTAGCTGCCAGCCTGCTACAGTTAACAAAGCAAATCCAATTAACGCCAATAAAAACCCGTCATATTTGTTTAGAACACCCGCAGGTATTTCTCGGTCTTTGGTACGTGGGTTTAGGGCATCAATTTTAGCATCAATCACTCGGTTTAGAGCCATACTTGCCGTACGTGCACCAATCATGGCAAGACTAATCCAAATAAAAACATGCCAACCTGGCCAACTACGTTCTGCTAAAAGCATCGCTGCATAAGCAAAAGGTAATGCAAATATTGTGTGTTCAAATTTTATGAATTCTAGGTAGTCTTTTAGAGATTTCTTAGAGCCAGACACGCTAAGCAAAATATCATATTAAAGCTATATCTATTGCCTTAAAGCGTACTAAAAAAAATACAGCATTAGTGATTATGCAAAATAAGAATGCTCTTGTAAACTACCCTAGAGACTAGCCATAGCTTTTAGCTTTTATAATTATCTTTAAAAAGCCTGTACTACCTAAAAAGCTTGAGGCCGTCATAACACCCCCCATCATTGCACCAACAATACCTAAAGAGCAAACATCTGTACCTGTTAAATAAAATCCTTTAATCGGGGTTTTTAGTTTCAAATAGTCTTTCTTATACCGTTCTGGAGTACTTGGTAAGCCATAAATATAGCCTTTACTATGCGCTGTAAAACTTTCATTTGTTAAGGGTGTAGATAATTCGTAATATTGAATTATATCTTTAAATCCAGAATAAAAACCTTCCACAAAGTCTAATAGGTATTGAGAGATTTGTTCTTTTATTTCTTCGTAATCTTCGCTACGCTTCTTCCATTTTGTATCTTGCCATTTTTCAAATGCTTCATAAGAAACTGCTGAGATAATTTCGGCAGTGTGTCCTCTTGCTTGATCATCTTTTAAAGATGGAAATGATAAAAATACTCCCGCTACTTTTCCATTTAATAAATTGGCTTTGTTCTCTGAATATTCATCATGGTTATAAGAAGAATATATCCAATGATTTTCTCCTTTAAAACCTAACTTATTAGGATTTTCTTTAAAACCGATATATAGCGTGACGTTGGTATAGCCATTTTTTGCAAAGTCTATCAAGTCTTCTCGAAAGTCAAGATTGACAGCTTTGGGAATTAATTTATCAAAACTACTTAAGGCCCCAGTATTTGAAACTATAACTTTAGCTCGATATTCTTTTATTCCGTCTTTTTGGGATACTTTCACACCTACAGCTTGATTATGCTCGAGCATAATCTCAGTCACCTCAGAGTTAACAAGGCAGTCTCCTCCTTTAGATTTAATAATTGGGATAATCGCATCAGCAATAGTTGAAGAGCCTCCTACAGGAAAATATCCACCCTTTAAAAATGAAGAAATGACAACTGCATGAATTACAAAAGCACTTTCTGAAGGCGGCAAACCATAATCGCCCCATTGTGAAGCCAGTAGGGCTTTTAGCTGCTCATCTTTAAAATGGCTATTCAAATACTCTCCTGTAGTTGATAAGGCAAGCTTATCGGAATATTTATTTATAAAATTAACAAGCCCAGAAATAGCTATAGGAGTAACTTGTGCCATAATATATTTGGAGAACCAAGCAACTGCTTTCTTAAGATCTTTAAAATATTGCCTTATTGCTTTTGACTCAGTTGGGAACTTTTCTATTAGTCTATTTTCATACTCCTCGGCATTACTTGGTACATCAAAGCTAAAGTCAGGATAAACAAATTTTTCAAAGTCTTCTGGCATTTTTTGCCAAGCAACTTTATTGCCAGAAATATAATCAAAAATACTTCGTGGCATTTCACCTTTGGCCATATCACCAACATAGTGCAATCCTACATCCCATTTATATCCCCCAGGGCGTGAAAAGCTATGAGTAAAGCCACCAATTACCCAATGACGCTCTAACACAAGCACGCGCCAATCTTTCATTTGTGCCATTATGCTGGCAAAGCTAAGCCCTCCAATGCCAGAGCCGATTACAATTGCATCATATTCTTTATCCATAATTACTCCTTTTGAAACCTATGAAAGCAGGTAAGTCTGTCATAAGAATTATGCTTGCAAAAAAAGCTGGTTCTAATTTGAAGCTAATTATTGACCTCGTCATCTTACTAGTACAATCTTTCCACATCTTGCACCTGTTTCTAAAAGTTCCATAGCTTTGACTGCTTCACTTAACGGTAAACGCTCCCCAATAATTGGTTTAATCTTGCCAGCAGCTAAAAGCTCAATTAATTTGCTTAACGTTTTTATATACCAATCATTATTCTTATCAACCATAGGAGGCAAACCCATATTAAAAAGAACTTTTTTACCATCTGGCCTAAGTTTTAAAAGATAGTTTTTAAACATTGCTGGCAAAATAGAACCTTTAACAGATAAATAACCATAGCTTACTAAGCGCCCCCCATTATTTAACAGACGGTAGGCTCGAGCCGAAGTTTTTCCACCAATAGCATCAAAAACCACATCTAAGCCTTTACCCTTTGTAAGTTCATTAATTCGTTCTACAAAATTTTCATTTTGATAATCAATAGCTTTTGCGCCTTGCTCTTCAACAAGCTCGAGCTTGGCCTTAGAAGCAGTTCCATAGATACTTAAACCAGCTAATTTACCCAACTGAATTAAAGCAGTACCAACTCCACCTGCTGCACTTGTTATTAAAACTCGGTCGCCAGATTTAACTTTTGCCATTTTGTGCATCATTTGATAGGCAGTTAAATAATTAAGAACTAAGCTGACTACCTCAGCTGAATCGAGCTCATCTGGTACATTTAGCAGCATCTCTTTTGGAACATTTACATATTCTTGATGAGCACCAAATTTTGTTAGTAAAGCAGCTACTTTTTGCCCAATTCTAAAATCAGAAACATCTTCACCTAATTTATCTACAACCCCTACTACATCGTAACCTGGTGTATAAGGATATGGAGGAATAGACGGATAGGAACCTTTTCTAGCCATAATATCGGCAAATGCAAGTCCGGCAGCTTGAACCTTTACACGAACTTCATTTTGATTAGGCTCGAGCATATCCACATCAATAATCTCTACAACCTCAGCTCCGCCTTTAGCATTTACAATTACTCTCTTATACTTTAGTTTTTGACTACTACTACTCATTTTTAACCAACTTTCACAAAATTATCAGCAATTTTAGGAGAAATTCTTTGGATTATTCTCAATAATTCAACTCTGCTGATATTAGTTTTACATCTATCTTTTTTAAATTCCCTACTAAACACTTACAACACTGGCTTGTTTGCTAATCCTACGGGTATTCATTATGTAAGCTACTAGCATATTAGGAACCCAGCATAGCCAAGCAACAATTTGATAGGCAGGTATAAAATCCCCAATGATTATTATTAATATAGGAAGCCATATTCTTAAGCTGACAGCAGCAAAAGTAGCTGCATAGCTAAAAAACAGCATTGCCTGATGCTTAGGCACATTCCCTTTTCTAATTGAAAGCAAACCCATCGTAGTTGTGTATAACCACAACAATGACAAACTGAGAAAGCCCGTTGCAGCAATTGCACCGCCTGTTGCAAATAAGGCAATATAGAAGCCAGCCAGAGCACTAATAGTAACCGAAGTAAAGTAAATCTTACCAATATTTCTATGAAGTCTTGGTCGATTTTCTCGGAGCTTTTTACTAAACTGTAGCCAGCCCACTAATAATGAAATACCACCAAAAACAATATGAGTATAAAAACTTATATTCCATATTGGGCTAGACAGCAACTCTGGAGTTTTGAGAAATAAAAATGTAAAACGTCTATCAATAAAAAAATACATTATTGGATATAAGCCTATAATCACAGATAGAGAAACAAATAACCACCATCTAGCTGTTGTAATTTTAGAATTCTTAAAAATGCCCATCAATTTGCCTCCTTTATTTTTTGCATATTTGCTTTATCAGTTTTTCTATCCAGCCAACAGGCTATAGCAGAAATTAACAGCGTTTGAGCAATCCAAGATAAAGCCACTCCTAGGGTTGCTGGGGTTTTATCGGTTAAAACTTGTAACGATCTTAAGAACATTTATAATCCTTTCTAAAAGAAATTAAAAGACGGATAACATTTACTTAACAGTGTTAAGTAAATAGTAAAAAAATATAGTCCTCGCATTCTAGCTTGTTTTTAAGCCCGATATGAGGATGACTTTATTTAGCTCGAGCATATCGTAAGCATGCTCTTTGCTAATCTCTGGCAAACTAATAGCTAAAGAAGCAATGCCGTGTACATATGCCCAAATAAGAGTTGGAAGTAATAATTCATCTTGTCCATGAATAACCTTTGCTTCTAAAGCTTCAGAAATAGCTTTTTGCAATATTGCAAAAGAATCTATTATAGAGCCGTCACAATCTGGTAGTTGTTTATAAATAAAATCGCTGTCTTGCATAAACATAAGGCGATAATGAACAGGATACTCAAGAGCAAATTTTACATATGCTCGGCCGATAGAAATAATCCTCTCAAATGGCTCATTTGTGGCTTCATAAGCTGTCTGAAGCATTTGGCCAAAGTTTCTGAAACCTTCTAAGGTAGTCATAAACAATAGCTCTTCTTTATTTTTAAAATGAAGATAAATACTAGTTGGTGAGTAGCCAATTTCTTCAGCAACTTGTCTTAAAGAAAATTTTTCGTAGCCATGTTCTAAAAATAATTCTGTAGCTGCGCTTAAAATCTCTTCTCTTAGCTTTAATTTTTTTTGCTCACGTCGCTCAAGGCTCTTGGTTTTAATACGTTGGGCTCGAGTCGAATCACTTTTAGACATGCCATTATTATACTTAACACTGTTATTTTTGTCAAATCATAGTCTTAATCTTTTCTTTAAAAGCTCCGGTTGCGGGGTTAAATAGTATCAAATAAACATGGTGAATATGAGTGAAATGTTAGAATAATAAGTGAATTTAATTCTTTAAGGAGCATAATTATGTGGCCATTTGGCAAAAATACTCAAAGTCGTCTTCAAGAAGCCATCAAAGAGAATCCTGTATTAAACAAATACAAAATTGATGCAAGAGTCGCAAAAAAAGTAGCAATTTTTAAAGGTGAAGTCCCTCGTGAATCACTAAAAAATCTTTTAGAAATGGTTGCAAAAGGTATAAATGGTATCGAAAAATCTGATACTTCTGGAGTGAAAGTTAGCGCAGCTACTGCAGCTGCACCAACTGCTGCAACTAAAATTGGTAAAATTGCTCAATCTGCACCAACAGAAGATCCACTAGCCAAAGCAAAAGCTGTTTGGACTAAACTAAAAGCAGAAAAAAGCCTAGCTAATAACCCAATTGACATCTTACAACGTGGTGACGTAATAGTTTTACGTGGTGCTGTAGATTCTGCTGATGAATTTAACAAAGCCAAAAGCTTAGCAACTAGTGTTCCAGGGGTCAGCTCTGTAGACACAAGTGGCTTGCAAGTAATCGCTCATGCATCTAAGCTAAACGTAACTGATGATGATGGTGATGTTGTCTATACCATTAAATCTGGTGATACCTTATCCGCAATTGCTCTTCACTACTATGGTAGCGCTACACCTGGTGCATATATGAAAATTGCCAATGCTAACGGTTTAGATAATCCTAACAAAATATTTGTTGGTCAAAAACTAAAAATCCCAGGCACAGTTGCTGGCCCTGATGAAAAAATTGCATAAGTAATTTAGTTAAATGCAAATAGATAAAAAGCCCTCAATTAATGAGGGCTTTTTTTATAAGCTTGGATCAAAATTAAAACTCATAAGTTTTCCAATATCAGTATTATTGATATTTCTATGTTTTGGATTAACTAAGACATTTTTTTCAATTGGGATTATTCTGATAGGAAGCATTAGAGCCAAAGATGCTGTATCATGCAGCCAACGGTCACCCAATATTTGGCTCGAGCTTGTAAGTTGATTACTATTCCAGTCTTTGGGCAAATTATTATTATCTAAGCTTAAAATATAATTATTTGGAATATTTACCAAAAAATAAACAAATTCTTCTTGCAAGAGTTGATATCTAGGATTATGAACAAACACTTCTAAAACCGCCAATGAAAGACTTCTACTCAGGCAAATCATATAATTGTCTTTAGACTTCCAGCATCCGCCTGCTATCTAGAATTTTAGAATATCAATGCTGTTTAGATGCTTCTTTGATAGCATGAGTAGAAAAGCCAAATTGAGGCAAATATTGAATTTCGCTATCATTAATAATAGTTTCTGCTAATTCTTTTAGATTAGTTCCGCCAACTCTAACATCCATTTTTAATATTCGGCGCAAATCATCTAATGTCGTGTTATCAAGCAAGGTTTCAGTGCCATATTTCAAAATATTAGGTGATACAAGCAGCAAATCAGCCTCATTTGCTTCTATGGCAGCTATTAAATCACGGCCTGCCAGCAAGCCAGTTACGGTAGTCACTTCACCAAAAGTGATATTAGTTATTGCTCGTACAATCAGCTCGAGCCCATCCACATTAAGCAATGGCTCAACCGCTTTTGTGAGTTCATTAGCAAACAGCCGCCCAGTTGCTAAAATAACTTTTTTAGGTTCTTCTAAAGACTTAGGCAATTCTGGCAAATCCTCTAACAAAAAGTCCCTAACCATACCAATGCCATTTTCTATCATAGAAAAATCTTCGTAGTATTCAGCTTCTGGTATTTCTAAACCAGAGGTAATATAGAACTCATCGCTTACAAAAGCAAAGCGGGTGTCTCTTTCTTTGAGCATTTTTGCCTGAAATTGGTCAACGCGTTTTATAACGTCTTGGGCTTGCTTTTGATTATAAGGTTTTAAATCTGGCAAATTAATTCGGTGCGAAGTCAAACCCACCGGTACACAAGCAACCGCTTCCACATTTGGGTAAGTTGCTAAGGTCTCTAAAGATTGCGTTAGTTCTTTACCATCATTACGATTTGGAAGTAAGACCATTTGAGTGTAGAGTTGGATAGGCTCGAGCCTACGCAACATTAAATCAATATCAGTAGTCTTCTCATCTTTTACCTTGTAATCCCACCACTTCATCATATCGTGGCGTAATTCTTGGTTAGTTGTATGGACCGACACATAAAGAGGGCTTAGGTTTTCGTCTAAAATCCTCTTTACATCCGCTTCGCTCAAATTACTTAAGGTCACAAAAGAGCCATATAAAAAGCTTGTTCTAAAATCATCATCCATTATGTACAAGCTCTTACGCATGCCTTGGGGCATTTGATGGATATAGCAAAAATCGCATTTATTGGCACAAAGTGCTATCTCATCAAAAATAACATCGTCAAATTCAAGCCCAGGGTCTTCCCATTCCACTGTAAAGCTAATTTCTTTTTGTAAAAATGGCTCGCTGGCAACTATATTTACAATTCCAGTTTCTAGCTCTCTACGATAAGCTAAAATATCTGGGATTTTCTTAGAATTCACCGTTTCTAAAATCCAAGTAGAACGCACACCAGCCAAATAAGCTGCTGAACCCTCTAAAACATTAGAAATTCTAACCGTATATTCTTTTTCTCTATTTTTAAGACCGCTTGCCATAAGGTTGTTTACTATAGCAGCAAAAGCCCATTTAGCTTGTTATAAACAAAGCCTAGGCCATATTATCTAATTGCCAGACAATTGGTACAAAATAAAAATTATTGACGAGCATCAACAATAAAAGATAGTATAACGACAGTTGGACTAAAAATACTTGTATAAAATGGAGGACTAAATTGAATGGGCTTTTGAAAATATCCAGCATAATAGACTGGTTTTCGACTAAGGTAGGTCAAATTATGTGGTGGCTTACTTTAGCAATGGTATTAATCGGGGTAGAAAATGTAATAGCTCGCTATGCCTACGATCAAATAAGCACGGTTTTTGGCCAAGGAGTTGCTCGAGTCCTGAGTAACACTACTTTATTAGAGCTACAGTGGTACTTATACTCTATGGTATTTTTACTTGGAGCATCTTATGTTTTTAAAAGCAATTCACATGTTCGGGTAGACATTATTTATTCAAATTTACGACCCCGTACCCAAGCCAAAATTGATATATTTGGTATTTTGTTTTTAATGCTGCCATTCATGATTTTTGGTATGTATTATAGTTGGCCAAGTGTGACTAAATCATGGCAACAGCATGAAATGAGCCCAGACCCAGGTGGTTTAGCAAGATATCCTATAAAGACTGTAGTAATTATTGCTTTTGTAATGCTATTTTTGCAAGGAATCAGTGAGTTAATTAAAAATATTGCATTTTTGCGTGGTCACACCAAATCTAACAGCATGCACGCCAAAGCTGAAACAAGCAGCGAAGGAGCTTCATAATGCTCGGTATATTTATGTTTGCAGCGGCTGTTATCTTGCTTCTAGTTGGCTTCCCAGTAGCTTTTTCTTTTGGTGGGGTTGCAGTAATTTTCACAATTTTCGGTAGCGACTTACTACCAAAAACCTTAGGGCTAGATATTTTCCCATGGGAGCCGGCTTTTAGAGCCGCTCGCTTAAATATTTTTCCTCAACGTATTTTTAGAATAATGAGTAATTACACCCTTGTGGCTGTGCCCTTTTTTGTTTTTATGGGGGTAATGTTAGAAAAATCAGGCCTAGCCGAAGAACTATTAGAAACCATGGGCATTTTATTTGGAACCATGAAAGGTGGCTTGGCCATAGCCGTAGTTGCCGTAGGTGCATTGTTGGCAGCTTCTACAGGCGTGGTTGGAGCATCGGTAGTAACTATGGGTGTTTTAGCTTTACCTGTTATGCTCAAATACAACTATGACAAAGGCTTAGCCAGTGGTGTTGTAGCCGCCTCAGGTACGCTTGGGCAAATTATTCCACCAAGTATTGTCTTGGTAATTCTTGGCGACCAAATTGGCGTTTCTGTTGGTGATTTATTTTTAGGTTCATTTATTCCAGGTTTTATGCTTGCCCTCATGTTTATGATATGGGTTGCATTTATTACCTATTTAAAGCCAGAAATGGGGCCACCTTTACCAATAGAAGCCAGAAGTTTAAAAGGTTTTGCCTTAGCTAAAAAAGTTATTTTAAATATGTTACCGCCTTTAATACTTATATTAATGGTACTAGGCACCATTTTTGCAGGTATTGCTACCCCTACCGAGGCAGGTGCGATGGGTGCCATTGGTGCATTAGCTTTAGCTGCCATAAATAGAAAGTTAAACCTAAAAAACTTAATGGAAGCTATGGATGGCACAGTTAAACTCACTAGTATGGTCTTTATTATTCTGGTAGGTGCAACAGCTTTTAGTATGGTCTTTACTGCACTCCATGGCGACAAAGTTGTACAAAACTTTTTATTAAATCTACCTGGTGGCAAAGTTGGATTTATCTTTTTTGTAATGTTGGTAATATTTGTCTTAGGTTTCTTTATTGATTTTATTGAGATTACATTTATTGTTGTTCCGCTGCTTGTACCCATTGCTAGGCAATATTTTGGCTTAGATATGATGGTCTGGTTCGGTGTATTAATCGCCATGAACCTGCAAGCATCGTTCCTTACCCCACCATTTGGTTTTGCACTCTTTTATCTAAAAGGAGTAGCACCTCCGGAGATAAAAACTTCCGATATTTATAGGGGTATTATTCCATTTATTATTATTCAGGTTTTAGCAGTATTGCTAATAGCAATCTTCCCAAGCATTGTTACTTGGCTACCAAGAATGGCCCTAAAATAGCAAACTCAGCTCCACACAAAAGAAAAGTCCCTCATAAAAAATATGAGGGGCTTTTCTTTTATTACTAAATATTATAGATTATTTTCCACCAATTACATAGTCTAGATAGGCATATTCATTAATTTTATGGAATGCTTGAATATCTTTTTTGAAAGCAGTCCAATCAGTAAGCACTTTTGCATAAAGTGGGTTAGCTGTAGACTCTTCAATATGAAGTGCATCCATAAAGCCTCTAAGAGTATCAAGTATCTCTTTAGAAAAAGTCCTGAACTCAACTTTACCAGCAGCTTTGATTGTTTTCAGAGCTTCTGCGTTTTTGGCATCATAATCGGCAAGCATCTGTAAATTAGCCATGCGTGATGCACCCTCATAAGCAGCCTGAATATCAGCTGGTAAATCATTGTAAACATCCAAATTCATATAAGCGCCTAATGTTGGGCCTGGCTCATGCCAACCTGGGGCATAGTAATATTTAGCAACTTTGTGGAAGCCCATGATTGTATCATCATAAGGACCAACCCACTCAGTAGCATCAATAGTGCCACGCTCTAGTGCTAAGTAAATTTCGCCACCTGGTAGGGTTTGAGTATTTACCCCAGCTTTGTTCATCACTTTGCCACCGAGGCCCGGAATACGCATTTTTAAACCAGCAAGGTCATCTATGGTATTAATTTCTTTACGGAACCAGCCACCCATTTGTACACCAGTATTACCAGCAGGAAATGCTTTTAGATTATCAAGTGCATTTGTTTCATCCCAAAGAGCCTGACCATTGCCAGTATAAAACCAAGCATTTTGTTGTTGGGCATTTAAACCAAATGGAATTGCAGTAAAAAATGCATGTGCAGAGTTTTTACCTAAATAATAATATGGTGCAGTATGACCCATTTCAAATGCACCAGACGACACAGCTTCATAAACTTCCAAGCCGCCAACTTGCGCACCAGCAGGAAATACTTCAACTTCCACATCACCGTCAGTAAGCTCGTTTAAATACTTAGCAACATTCAAGGCGCCACCATAAATAGTGTCTAAGCCTGTTGGCCAAGATGTAACCATGCCCAAGCTATACTTGCCCTTTTGTGCATTAGCAAACATAAGTGGTGACAAAGATGCACCAGCAGCAGCTACTCCAGCTTTCTTTAAAAAATCTCTACGTTTCATTCTACCTCCATAATTATTGGATTTAACTAGCAAAACCCTTACAATTTAGAATAGTAATGCAAAAAAAGTATAAGCTCGCTAGTTTTTACCAATTTGAGTATAACTTTTTGAATAATAAAAAAACAAGAACTTGTTTTAAGCAATTGTTCATTTACTAGTACAACGCTTGATAAAATAAGGTTTTTGCAAGAAAAGCTTACTAAGCTTTTTGTTCTTTATACCAAACTCGCCAAGCTTTTTCATCCCAGCCTAGTGCTAAGTTTTTATCAGCTCGTATTAAGGGTTGAATCATTATTTTTGGCTCAGCAATGAGTTTTTCAATTACTTGCTCATCGCTCAGTCGGTAATGATCTAGGCCTTGTTTTTGATACTCGTTTTGGTTAATTAGTGAATTTAGAGTAAATTTTTGAATAAATCTATTTAACTCTCCTAGGGCAATTTCTCGCCCTGTCAAATCTACAAACTGTGGTTTAATACCTCTTTCTTTAAAAAATCTTAGGGCTTTTTTTGTATCTCGTGATTTTGGCGTGCCAAATATTTGTATATTCATAGCACTATTTTAGAATAATAAGTTATGATAAATAAATGATAATGGAATTTGACCAAGTTGATAGAAAAATTTTAGAGATTTTAAGGCTAGATGGCCGTGCCAGCCAAGCAATGATAGCTAAAGAAGTAAATTTGTCAGCACCTGCCATTGCTGAGCGAATAAAGAAGCTCGAGCAAACTGGAGTCATATCAGGCTATCGAGCTATTCTCAATCCATCTGCTTTTGGGCTTGATATTTGTGCCTATGTTTCTATAATTCCTCAGCCACGCCACCCAGTAACTAACTTGGTAGAAAATTTAGAAAAACTTCAAGAAGTAGAAGAGTTTCATGCCATAGCTGGCAATTATAGCTATCTAATAAAAGTGCGGGTAGCTTCTACCGAAGAATTAGATAATTTTTTAGACAAACTTTTTATGTTAGACGGTGTAGAGCGCACCCAAACAACTATGGTTTTAAAGACTAATGTAGATAGGCCTATGCCTTTGCCTTTTTCTTAAAAATAGTATTATATTTTTATCCATTTAAATATTGCTCCCAAAACCCAAGTTGGGGCTGGAGCATTATAAAGTTTTGAAGCATCGCTAAAACTAATATCTACAATTTCTGCTTTCATCGGGCCTCTTATATATCTAAAAACTTGGCCAGCATCTCGAGCATCGCTTTTTGCTTTTACACAGTGTTGGTTATAGCCCCAATAGTCGCCATTAGCTAAAATATCTGCACCTTCTTGAATAATTGCCTTAGCTTTTTTTAAGCCAGTTTCATCAGGCTCAAAACTATCCTGAGGTAAATCACCATAGCCAATTCCATGATGAAAAGCATCAGCGGTAGAAACTACTACCGCATCTTTGGCAAACTCCTTTAATTCTTCAATTCCTAGTAGTTGCTCTGGTTTACCTCCGGCTAAATATGGGTAGTATTCAAATACTTCTGGCGGGTTTTTTAGTTTACGCCTACTAACTTCAGCATTCCAAAAATATCGCCAGCTCATAAGGGCATGGTCACGCTGCCATTCTTTACGCTTGCTTGTTTTACTTTGTATTCCCCAGCACTCAAAAGTTCTAGGGTCTGCACCAGCTGCTACTTTTTGTCTGGCAATTTCCATTTCTTCACTAAAAGCGTGCAATACACTGATTACAACTACTTTTTTGGCTCCGCTATCTAACGCAGCATTTACGCAGGCCGCGACCTGATAGCCACAATCATTTACGCTTGTATGCGGAAAGACCAGCATCCCACCATCTTGCAAAGCTTTGGTCAAATTATATTTATTAGAAATATCCTTGCCTTTTTCAAGAATCTCTGTTGTTATCTCTTCTCCTAAGGCATCATGTTCGTTCCTGTACAAAAGGTTGATACCATCTTGAAGTTTTTTTCGATCTAAGGTCATTTTACAAACTCCTTTTTGAACTAGTTAATTGAGAAAGTTTTGTGATAAGCTTATTAGAATTATGCCTAATAATATACCCAGTTCATTAGTTTCCGCGTTTTTAGAAAAAGTAAATAGCCAGCCAAATAAAGTATTGCTTTATTTTGAAGAAAAAGAATACAGCTACAAAGACATTTATGAATCTGTGGTTTTTATGGCTGGTGGCTTAAAGGCTCTTGGTATAGAAAAAACTGACAGAGTTGCTCTTTATTTAGAAAACTCGCCGAGTTTTATTTCCATGTATTTAGCTATATTGTGGGTTGGCGGTATAGTTGTTTTAGTTAATACGCGCTACAAAAAGCTCGAGCTCAGTCATATTTTAAACGATTCTACTGCTAAGCTTTTAATTTCTGATAAAGAACGTAGTACTGAAGCCAAAAAAATAATTTTGGAAATAGATAGCCTAAAAGAATTAATAATCTTAAATCATGATTTAGCTCAAGATTCTGATCTTTTAGCAAATATTAAAGAAGCCCAAGCAATTATAAGGCCGGTTGATTTAAAATTAGATGATATAGCTGTAATTGGCTATACCTCGGGCACAACTGGTAAAAGTAAGGGGGCAATGCTTAGCCATCGCAATTTTGTTTCTAATTCTGTGGCTTTAACAAAAGCCTGGCATTGGAGCAAAAATGACAATCTTCTTTTAGTCTTACCACTATTCCATATGCATGGCTTGGCAGTTGGTTTTCATGGCAGTATTATTCAAGGCTCGAGCATAAGCCTAAAAAGGAAATTTATTGCCGAAGATGTTTATAAAGAACTAAGTAAAGGAAATATTACAATGTTCTTTGGTGTTCCTACTATGCACAAGCGTCTGCTCGAGCTTGCTCAAAATAACGATATAAAGCCAAAAGGACTAAGACTGATGGTTTCTGGCTCTGCCCCTTTGAGCCCACAAATCCATAGCGAGGTAGAAAAAGAGTTTGGTATTAAGATTTTAGAACGCTACGGCATGACCGAAACAATTATGAATACTGGCAACCCATATTTAGGAGAGCGCAAGGCAGGTACAGTGGGGATTCCTTTTGAGGGTATTAACCTAAGAATTGCCAATGAAGAAAATCAAGAGTTAGCCGTAAACGAAACTGGAGAAATTCAATTGCGAGGCCCCAATATTTGCAGTGGCTACTGGCAACGCCCAAATGCCACTAAAGAGACTTGGACAACTGATAATTGGTTTAAAACTGGTGATTTAGGTTTTAAAGATAATGACGGCTATTTGACAATAAATGGTCGTGCCAAAGAATTAATAATTTCAGGTGGCTTTAATGTTTACCCACGTGAATTAGAAGAGTTAATAGCAGAATTAGATGAGGTAACTGAAGTAGCAGTAGTGGGCTTAGTAGATCCAGATTTTGGAGAAAAAATTACAGCAGTTGTTGTTGGCAATCTTAGCAAAGAGAAAATTATAGAACACTGCGCAACTAAACTAGCTGGTTTTAAAAAACCTCGCGAAGTCTTCTTTGTGGACAAACTTCCACGCAATGCCCTTGGTAAAGTTCAAAAACACATTTTAATTAAACAAATAACTAGCTAAAGGGCTTATTTAAAAACTAATATTCTTCTCTAGATTTAGGTTTTGCTAAAACAAAGCCATGTATCGGTGACAAAGAGCTAAAACCTATCCATTCACCTGCAATTATTCCGTCTGGAATTGCATCAAGGCAACTTACAACTAATGGAAAACCTACATCAACTATAATTACTCTATTTTCTCGCTCAAGCACAAGACCTTTAGCTGTAATTTTACTTATACCAGTAACCGAAAATGACTTTTCGTGGTCTAGGTTTTCTTCTAAGAGGTTCAGGCTAGGGTTAAGAATTACTCGAGCCTGTCCAAGTTTAGACTCATAGGGGCCTGTGCGTTCAAAAAAATGTATTATCTTATCGGCAACAATTGCTTCAACAAGAGGGCTGCCTTCTAGCTTTGGTAATATTTCTATTTCCGCCGCATAAGTTTTGTAATTTAATATAAAATTGTCTACCGAATCTTCAATCATTATTGCTCATTCTACCGCTAAAACATTATTAATCAAGCAATTAGAACTCAAAGATTATACATTTACATTAGTTACATGCTAAACTTTCAGATGTGAAGTTGATTTTGAAAGAATCTTCCAATGCTACCCCGTTTAGCCATAAGATACTAGGCGGTTTAATTTTTAGGAGAGAGCATGCTCAAAAAACTCTTTAGTGTCCAACAAAAAGATTTAGAAATTGATAATATAAGTGTGGAGCTAAAGCAAACTCCAAAAGAATTAATAGAAACCCAAGAGCAATTTTTAAACCTAAGCCATAGGCTCGAGTCTAACCAAGATAGGTTTTCAGAATTACGCAAAGAATCAAAAGCTATCGAAATGGAAATTTCAAACTTAGAGGCTCGTAGAAAATCTGCTAGCGATTCATCTCTTTCAGCCTTAACCAATAAAGAAGCTAGTCAATATCAAAATCAGGTCTTGCAGTTTGCAACTAGAATACAAGAATTAGAAGAAGACGTCTTCCCTATTCTGGAAAAAATGGAAGCTCTGCAAGAACTAGTAGACGGTTTATCTGAAGAGCACAGCCAATTAAAACCTATTTTAGAAGATTTAGAAGCTACTGAGGAACTTAGAATAGAAGAAATAAACAATCGTGTAGCAGTAGTTTTAAAAGAGAGAGAAGTTTTAGCAGCAGAAATAACTCCAAGTTTATTAAAACAATACGAGCAGGTACGTCGCGCCAGACGTGGAGTAGGAATGGCGGCAATAAATGGTAAAAGCTGTGGTGGTTGCAATGTTCAGCTACCTATTTTTATTATTCAACAAGCTAGAAAAGCTCAAGGAGTAACTCGTTGTCCAAGCTGTGGCAGAATTCTCTGGGCACAAACTTCAAAAGCAGAATAACCTTAGGAGGCAAACATTGAAAATTCATGAATATCAAGCAAAAGAGCTACTGAAAGAGCACGGTATTTCTGTACCTTTAGGCAAATTAGCCTCGAGCGTAGAAGAAGCCGTTGCTGCAGTTAGACCTTTAATAGAGGCTAGTGGCAATAAAGTTGTAGTCGTAAAATCTCAAATTCATGCCGGTGGCCGAGGTAAGGGTAGGTTTAAAGAATATCCAAACTTAGGTGGTGTCAATGTTGTTTTAGATGGTTTAAAAGGCGGCATTGAAGCAGCAGAAGCAAAAGTTAAAGAACTTGCTCAACAAATGCTTGGCTCTACTTTGGTAACAATTCAAACAGGTCCAGATGGCAAGCAAGTCAATAAACTCTATATTGAACAAGGCGTTGATATTGACCGAGAATTATATCTGTCAATTGTCTTAGATAGAGGTCAAAGCCGCAATATAATTATGGCATCCACCGAAGGTGGTACCGAAATAGAGATTGTTGCCGAAGAAACCCCAGAGAAAATACTTTGGGAAACCATAGACCCTGCTATTGGTCTAGCAAATTTTCAGGCTAGTAGGCTTGCATTAGGGCTTGGTTTAACTGGCGATGCTAAAAAGAGTGGTGTCAATTTTTTACTTGCCTTGGCTAAAGCTGCCCAAGATTTAGATGCAGACTTAGTAGAAATAAATCCACTTGTAGTCACAAAACAAGGTAAGGTAATGGCACTAGATGGCAAAATGAGTTTTGATGATAATTCTTTATTTAGACATAAAGACATTGCTACAATGCGTGACTTAAGCGAAGAAGACCCTGCTGAAGTAAAGGCTGACGAGTATGGCTTAAATTTCATTAAACTAGACGGTACAATTGGCTGCTTAGTTAATGGTGCTGGTCTTGCAATGGCTACTATGGATACTATTAAACATGTAGGCGGTGAGCCTGCCAACTTTTTAGACGTTGGTGGTGGTGCCACAACCGAAAACGTGACTGCCGCATTCAAAATTATTACCGAAGACCCTAGTGTAAGAGGTATATTTGTTAATATTTTTGGTGGCATTATGCAATGTGATGTTATTGCTACAGGTGTTGTAGAAGCTGTTAAAGAAGTTGGTTTAAAAGTACCACTAGTAGTAAGATTAGAAGGTACAAACGTAAAAGCAGGCAGGAAAATAATTGATGAATCTGGCCTAAAAGTAGTATCTGCAATTGATATGAAAGATGGCGCACAAAAAATAGTGGAGTTAGCTAAATGAGCGTTTTAGTAAATAAAGATACCAAATTAATTATTCAGGGCTTAGGTAGATTTGGTCACTTTCATGCAGATAAATCTATTGCCTATGGCACTAATATTGTGGCTGCTGTTCACCCGAGCAAAGCAGGTCAAATAGCTACTTTTGAAGGTGAAACTGATCACAGTGGTGTAGCTAATAGGGCTGATCGTTATAAAGAAGAAGTGCCGATATTTGCAACTGTTAGAGATGCTATAAAAGCTACTGCTGCCAATGCCACTGTAATTTTTGTACCACCGCCTTTTGCCGCTGATGCCATTATGGAAGCAGTAGAAGCTGAAATCCCATTAATTATTACAATCACTGAAGGAATCCCTATTATGGATATGGTGAAAGTTAAAAGTTACATGGAAGGTAAACAATCACGCTTAGTTGGTCCAAATTGCCCCGGAGTTATCACCCCTCATGAATGCCGTATTGGCATAATGCCTGGTTATATTCATCAAGCTGGCAAAATTGGTGTAGTTAGTCGTTCTGGTACACTTACTTACGAAGCTGTTTTCCAACTTACTAATAATGGCCTTGGCCAAACAACTGCAATTGGTATTGGTGGTGACCCTGTAAACGGTACTAACTTTATAGATTGTCTAAAAATGTTCAATGAAGACCCTGAAACCAAAGGTGTAATAATGATCGGTGAAATTGGTGGTACTGCCGAAGAAGAAGCAGCAGACTGGATAAAAGCCAATATGACTAAACCAGTTGCAGCTTTTATTGCAGGTACCACAGCTCCCAAAGGTAAGCGTATGGGGCATGCAGGTGCAATAATTTCTGGTGGTAAAGGCACAGCCGCAGATAAAATTGCTGCTCTGGAATCAGCTGGCGTAGTAGTTGCCCAAACTCCAAGTGATATGGGTGACGCAATGTTAGAAGCAATGAAAAAAGCTTAGTGTAAATATTACGCATAAATAAAAAAGGAGTCATAACTATAGACTCCTTTTTTTATTTATAGATAGCATTTTTACGAGTGTTTCTAACAAATAAAAACAGAAAGTCATGAGAAAAATCAAGATTATCAGAAAGTTTCAAACAAGGATTTAAGATTGACACTTTTAAGAAGTTAAAAAAGTATTGCTATAAATCATAAAAGTACTAAGGGTATCTAACACTAAATCAATTATATACAAAGAAATCAAGTGATACCAAGGAACTTGGAAAGGTTGCTTGATTACCATAAAGCTTTTTCGAGATTTAACAAAGTAATAAATTTTTCTCCCTTATTCTAACTTGATATTAATAACAAAATCACATGGAACATCTTCTTTAGATTTGGCATTATACTTATATACTTTACAAAAAAAATTATCACATCCAAGACTAAAATCCCTGAAATTATCTGATATTCTACATTAATGGTAGAAATTGGTGATTTAGTTGACAACCGCTATTTAATTACAAACCATTTAGGTCAAGGTGGAATGTCCTTAGTTTATAGAGCTACAGACAAACATTTAGACCGTGATGTGGCGCTAAAATTTTTGCGGCCTCACCTAACCGATACCGACGAAGAAAGATTTCGGATTGAGATAAAAACTTTAGCTAGGCTCAGTCATTCGGGTATTGTTAGTATCTATGATTTGGGTTTAGGCAATCATATATATTTTGCAATGGAGCTAGTTGGAGGTGGGCTGTTTACCGACTTAGGCCCCTTAGAAATTGATCCAGAACCTCTCAAAAAGCTAATTCGGGCAGCAATTACTGTTTCTGAAGCATTAGCTTATGTTCATAAATTAGGTATTGTTCATAGAGATTTAACACCAAATAATATTTTGATAACAAAATCTGGCCATCCAAAAGTCATGGACTTTGGTTTGGTTCATTTAGCAGAGCGTTCACGAGAGCTGACTAGAACGGGACTAACCTTGGGTACGCCGCAATATATGGCCCCTGAACAAGCTAAAGCAGAACCGGTTGCTGCACATACTGATATATATGCTTTTGGAGCCGTATTATATAAAGCCCTTACTGGGAAAGTGCCTTTTAAAGCTGATAACGACCAAGCAATTTTATATCAGCATGTTTACGGAAAACCTGTTCCGGCAATTGAACATAATCCATATATTCCATATGAACTATCAACACTGGTAGACTCTATGTTAGCCAAAGAGCCAATAGATAGGCCATCATCAGGAAAAATAATTGCCGAGAATCTAGAAACAATTTTATGGCAAGTAAACAGTGAATCAGGTCAACAAAAATTGGCTGGCCCTGCCAATCAGGGGGTATATCCATATGGACCTGTAAATTCCAAAAATCTTAAAGAGGTTTGGCAAATAAATTTGAGCCAAGGCCCTCAGTGGCCTGCAGGTTTAACTGCAGCAGCTGGCTTTATATTTTTAGGCTTGCGCAGTGAAGAATTAATTGCGATTAGACCAGCTGATGGAAGCATACAGGCTAGGTTTAAAGCTAACGACGAGGTGAATAACGCCCCTCTTTTTCATAACAACAAACTTTTTTACATTAGTAGAGATGGTGACCTAAATGCTTTGGCATGGCCAAGCGGGCAATTACTTTGGAAAGATGAAAATAATACAGTAGGAATCAGCCCTTTTGGCAAGAATATTTTAGTGACTACTAGAGACGGTAGGCTCGAGCATAGAGACACAAATAATCAACTAATCTGGTCTTACGAAACTGATACCCCAGCTTCAACTGCCCCTATTGTGCATAAGCTTAACGCTTGCTTTGTTAGTCAAAATGGCTGGGTACATTGCGTAAATGCTTTAACTGGCAAAGGCTTATTTAAGATTGAGCTCGAGCAGATAGCTGCAACTCCTAGCGCAAGGTCTGGAATATTGCTTTTACCAGAGCGAAGTGGTGAATTACATGCATTTGATTTAGAAAAGCGTGAAGTTTTATGGACTTATGACTTGGAGGCCGAACTTTGGGCAGCCCCAATTTCTTGGGGTAAATATGTTTATGCAGTTTCTTGGAATAATATTTTACATTGTATAAGCCTTAAAACTGGTGATGATATTTGGGAATACAATCTTAAAGAAGAAGTAACTGCAACTCCCATTATTGCCTCTGGAGTGTTATATGTGGCAACAGAGGCTGGTAATATTCTTGCATTTGACGCTATGCTTGGTAAAAAACTTTTTGAAGAAAGAGTCTCACTTGCAGCAATTCAGGCTAACCCTTTAGTTATTGCTAATACTCTGGTTGTAGCAGCGCTAGATGGAACTGTCAAAGCTTATAGAAGCTTCGACAGTTAGTTGATTAACAGTTAGTTGATTAGTTTTAAGTAGCTCTAATTATATCGACCAGACTCGAGCCCAATCGAATTAAGAGCCATTTCTTGAGCAATATAGCTGTTATCATCTTCTAAACTTGCATTTATCTCAGGCTTAGGTGCCAAACACCAGAAATTATCTTTTGTATCTGTCCAATTATCTAGTATCTTCTTAGCTTTTGCACTTTGGGTAAGTTCCAAATGCCTACTGAGCATAATAAATATTAACTTCTCATCCAAGCCACCTTTTACTCGTTTAATCTCGACCATATCAGGGTTGTACAAATTTTTAAAACTGCCAAGAGCATCATATATATAGGCAACTCCGCCAGACATACCCGCACCAAAATTACGACCAGTTTTACCTAAAACCATAACTACTCCACCGGTCATATATTCACAACCATGGTCACCACAGCCCTCAACTACCGCTTTTGCTCCAGAGTTACGAACTGCCAAACGCTCTCCAGCACTACCAGCTGCATATAAACTGCCACCAGTAGCACCATATAAAACAGTATTACCAACAATTGTATTATTTAGTTTCCTTAAGGCCGAAAACTTCCGTTCTTTAATTGCAATCTCACCACCATACATGCCTTTTCCCACATAATCTTGGGCTTCGCCCTGAAGGTGCAAATGCACACCCCTATTGTTAAATAGACCAAAGCTTTGACCGGCCACACCCCAAAAGTTTAGATGGATTGTATTTGCTGGTAAGCCTGATGCCGAGTGTAATCTAGCTATTTCACCAGATAACCTAGCACCTACAGAGCGTTCACGATTTGTTATTTCATAGGTTTTAGTATGTGGTTTTAGGGTTTTGATAGAATATAGAGCATCTAAATAGACAACTTCATCTAATGATCTAACTACTTCAGGTCGTTCATTACGATACTGCTCTGAATGACGAGCATTAAGACCCCCAGGGTCAGGATTAGCTAGGATTTGTGATAAATCAAGCTTAACTCGTTTTGCTAATTTAAGACTTTTTGGTTCTAATAATTCAACTCGACCTATTATGTCATTTAGTTGCTTAAAGCCCATCTCTGACAAAATAACTCTGATTTGCTCTGCTAAGTAATACATGAAATTAATAACGTGCTCTGGTTTGCCAGGATATTTTTTACGTAGTTCAGGATTTTGGGTAGCAACCCCTACTGGGCAAGTATTAAGATGGCATTGACGAATCATGGCACAACCAGCAGCCACAAGAGCAATAGTTCCAAAGCCAAACTCTTCGGCTCCTAAAAGTGCAGCAATAATCACGTCTCGAGCTGTTTTTATGCCCCCGTCAACCCTTAAACTCACTCGCCCCCTTAGAGCATTTTCTACTAAGCTTTGCTGAGCTTCTGCTAGTCCTATTTCCCAAGGGATACCAGCATTTTTAATAGAGCCTAAAGATGCAGCACCGGTACCGCCATCAAAGCCAGAAATCTGGATATTATCTGCATAGCCTTTAACTACGCCTGCAGCAATTGTACCCACACCCGAAGTAGAGACTAATTTCACACCGACTCGAGCATCTTTGTTTACACGTTTTAAATCATAAATAAGTTGGGCTAAATCTTCAATTGAATATATATCATGGTGTGGTGGCGGTGAAATTAAGGTGACGCCAGGAATTGAATGTCTAATTCTTGCTATTTCCTTGCTCACTTTATAGCCAGGTAATTGCCCACCTTCACCTGGTTTAGCACCCTGAGCCATCTTAATCTCTAATTCACGAGCAGAAATCAAATATTCTGGAGTTACTCCAAAACGCCCTGAAGCAATTTGCTTAATGGCACTATTTGCCCAATCATCTGTCTTTGGATGCCATTGACTATAGCTATATTCTGGATGGTCTTCCTTGTAGGGCTTAAATCTACTAGGGTCTTCTCCACCTTCGCCAGAATTACTTTTGGCTGATATTTTATTCATTGCAATTGCTAAGGTCTCATGGGTCTCTCGTGATACTGAACCATGGCTCATAGCCTGAGTGCTAAAACGTTTCACAATAGCCTCTACCGGTTCAACTTCTTCGATGGGAATAGCTCTTATTGCAGTTTTGTAATCTAGTAAATCACGCAGCGATGTTGCTTTTCTATCGTCAACATATTTGCTATATTTTACAAAGTCTTCGATGCTGTCATTTCTGACAGCCTTATGTAAGCTTTTAAATACTTGGGGATTAAAGGCATGGTACTCACCGGTTTTACGAAAACGGTACAGTCCGTAATCTTTTAGTTTTTCATCACTATCAAACGCCTCTTTATGTAAACTTAAGCAATCCCTGGCAATAGTTCTTAAATTAACCCCACCTAAGTGTACAGCTGTATCAGTAAAATAACGCTTAACCAAATCTTTATCTAAACCAATCACTTCAAATATTTTAGCTGCTCTATAGCTAGAAAGAGCTGATATACCCATTTTTGACATAATTTTGAGAAGGCCATTTTCAATGGCTTTTTTATAATTTACAAGAGCTGTATCAACTGCAATTTCTTCATATTTTTTAGAATTTTTAGCTACATGCGCTACAGTTTCAAAAGCCAGATAAGGATAAATCAATGCTGCTCCATAGCCTATTAAACATGCAAAATGATGGTCTTCTCTAGCTTCAGCTGTTTCTACAACAATAGCAGTTT
Source organism: uncultured Deinococcota bacterium (assembly GCA_947311535.1). Lineage (GTDB taxonomy): Bacteria > Deinococcota > Deinococci > Deinococcales > Trueperaceae > CAMZLP01. Next base: position 23,822 of record CAMZLP010000088.1, read on the forward strand.
TAGTTCGCAAACCTGCCTCTAATAGGCTATGGTGAACTGCCGA
>CAMZLP010000089.1 GCA_947311535.1 uncultured Deinococcota bacterium
CGTCATTTTCCTGGCAAACGTCAATCATCTCTTTAGCATCTTTTGGATTGAGAGCAATTGGCTTTTCGCAAATTATATCTTTACCCGCTTTGGCAGCCTGCACGGTGAAATCTTTGTGCAAATCTGTGGGTATGCAGATGTCAATAATATCAACACTATCCAAAAGCTCTTGATAGCTAGAAAATTCTTGCAAATTATTGTTTTTAGCTAAACTAGTAGCAGTTTTTGGATCTATTGAAAATAAACCGACTAATTCAGCATCAGTATGCTGCCAGCCATCAATATGAACTCCGGCCATTGTGCCAGAACCAACTATTCCTACACGCATATTACGCTCCTGTTTCTATGGGGTTATCAGGATAGCTTATCCAATCACTCCATGAACCTATATAAAGTTTTAGGTTTTTATAACCCAAGCCATCTAATACTAATTGATTGTGGCAAGCGGTAACACCGCTACCGCAATAGAGGATAATTTCTTGATTTTTGTCAAAGTCTTTAAATCTTTCTTTTAATTGCTCTTTGCTTTTAAATTTTGTTTCTACTAAGTTGTCGCTATATGGATAGCTTAGGGCACTGGGTATGTGTCCGGCTTTGGGGTCTAAGTGCTCGTTTAGGCCCTGATATCTTGAGTTGGCTCGAGCATCTAGTATTACAGCTCTGGGGTCAGAAATTTTATTTTTAAGATATTCCATATCCACTAAAAAATCTTTTTGAATATCTAAATCATATTTGTATTCTTTATATTTTTGAGCTTTTGTTTCTAGCGCGTAGCCAGCCTCAAGCCAGGCTGAATACCCACCATCTAAAACCTTGACATCTTTATGGCCAATATATTTGAGCATGGACCACATACGCCCAGCAAAAGCAGCTCCGTTGTCATCATAAACAACTATTTTGCTAGCTTTGTTAATTCCAAATTGCCCAAGTTGCTTAGCAAAATCTTGCATACCAATCAAAGGATGTCTACCGCCATGCTTTTGGGGTTTGGCTGATAAATCTTGATTTAAATCAAAATATACGGCGCCAGGAATATGCTCTTTAGCAAAAGCTTCTTTGCCCCAATTAGGCTCTTTTCCACCTAGCTTATAGCGAACATCTATTAAGCGTATACCCTCAGCTAAAAGCGGCTTCAAAGAAACTACATCAATTAAATTGGTCATGGGCAATATCTTATCATTATTCAAACTGCTTTTGCTTTAGTTTTAAAATGCTATAACTATAAACTGTGAACTATATAGAAAGCCCTAAAAACAAAAAAATTAAAGAGCTTTTTAGATTGCAAGAACGCCGTATTAGAAACCGAGAACAACGCTATCTATTAGAGGGTAGAAGAGAGTTAGAGCGAGCTGTGCAAGCAAGAGCAAGTATCAAAGAGATTTTATTTGCTCCAAAATATTTGAGCCTAGTTTCACAAGAAATAATAGCTAAGCTTTTAAAAGAGAATAATTATGAATTCACCGAGCTATCAAAAGAAGCTTTTAAAAAGCTTAGTTTGCGGCAAAATCCAGATGGGGTTTTAGCCATTGTAAAGATGCTTGAGAATAACTTAGATGATTTAGATTTACCAGCTGATGCTTTGGTAGTTGTTTTGGATAGCTTAGAAAAACCTGGCAATATTGGGGCGATTTTGCGGACTGCAGATTCTGCTAATGTTAACGCTATTTTTATTACTGGCACTGGTACTGATATTTATAATCCTAATGTGTTGCGCTCGAGCCTAGGCAGTTTTTACGCTAAACCAGTCATTAGCCTTGATGCTGCAAAACTAATAACATATTTAAAAGCTCAAAACTTCAAAATTGTGGCAACGTCACCAGCAGCAACTAGCAACTATTGGCAAGAAGATTACACAAATCGCAGTGCAATAATTTTGGGTGCAGAAGATAGCGGTTTAAATAAAGAATGGTTAGATGCTGCAAATACTAAGGTTTTAATACCCATGCAGGGCTTAGCAGATAGCCTAAACGTATCCACAGCAGCGGCATTACTAATCTATGAAGCATTTCGCCAGCGATATAAAGGGTAAAATTAATTTATGATACAGAGCTTATTTAATTTAATAACTGTTGCTCCATTGGTAATTTGGATTTCTATGATTTTGTTTCCTAAAACATTATTTACTCAAAGAATGATAATGAGTTATTGGATTTATATTATTTTTGGTATTATTTATGCTTTATTAGCACTAGTATTTTTGGCATCTGAGCTAAATGTAACTGGCTTAGATTTAAATAGCTTAAGGCAAATGCTCTCTAGTGATTGGGGCATATTGGCTATTTGGACGCATATTATGAGCTTTAATCTTTTTATAGGCGTTTGGATTTTTAGAGATGCTAAATACTGGGGTATTAAGACCTTGCCATACCTTTTAGTTAGCTTTTTTGCAGCTCCATTGGGTTTGGCAGTATACTTGTTTATTAGGCAAAAAAAGTCCAAAAAAGACCCAATTAGAACTCTTAATTAGTTTTTCTTATGCAGTTTACAAAATTTTTAACACAAATACCTTTTGTTTTCCCCATTCCTCTCGTTGGTTTTAGAAGCTATTCCTAATATTTCTAGAAATTTGATATTTGATGCTCATACGGCGATATTCATGAAAGGACATAGTATTAAAATTATTTATACCCGAGATACTGATTTTCATAGATTTTCTTTTCTTAAGCTTATTGATCCACTATAAAATTAGTCTTATAATTCTCTGAGCGTTAGGCTAAGTTGTTCTAAAAAAAACCAAATGGGGCAAAAGTCTAAGCTATAACTGATAAAATTACTGATAATTAGAAGTATTCGGAGGTCTTTTAATGGGTCAATATCTAACCATAGATGGTAATGAGGCAGTTGCAAAAATTGCTTTTAAGCTTAATGAAGTTATTGCTATCTATCCAATTACACCGTCTTCACCAATGGGTGAGTGGGCGGATATGTGGAGTTCTCGAGGACAGAAAAACCTTTGGGGAACTACTCCTTTAGTGCAAGAAATGCAAGCCGAGGGCGGTGCCGCTGGTACTGTGCACGGTTCTTTGCAAACTGGTGCACTAACAACTACGTTTACGGCCAGTCAAGGCTTGTTACTTATGATTCCTAATATGTACAAAATAGCTGGTGAACTCACGCCAACTGTTTTTCATATTGCTGCTCGCTCGATTGCTGCCCAAGGTTTATCAATCTTTGGTGACCACAGCGATGTTATGGCAACACGGGCTGCTGGCTGGGCTATGTTATTTGCTAACTCAGTTCAAGAAGCTCATGATTTAGCGCTTATTGCTAATGCTAGCACGTTAAAATCACGCATTCCATTTATGCATATTATGGATGGCTTTAGAACTTCGCACGAAGTATCAAAAATCAAAATCCTAAGTGATGACAATATTAGAGCAATTATTGATGACGATTTAGTAAGAGCTCATAGAGCCAGAGGGCTAACGCCTGATAAACCAGTAATCAGGGGTACAGCTCAAAACCCAGATATATTCTTTCAGGCTCGAGAATCTTCAAATTTACTCTATCAAGAAGTTGCTGACATCGTTCAAGAATATATGGATAAGTTTGCTCTTGAAACTGGTAGAAAATACAAACTCTTTGATTATATCGGGGCAAAAGATGCCAAACGTGTAATTATAATGATGGGCTCAGGTGCGGAAGCCGTAGAGGAGACCGTAAAGCATTTAGTCGCTAAAGGTGAAAAAATCGGCCTGTTAAAAATAAGATTATACAGACCATTTTCTGTTGAATATTTCTTAAAAGCTCTGCCAAAAACCGTCGAAACTCTTGTTGCCCTAGACCGCACCAAAGAACCAGGCAGCATTGGTGAGCCACTTTATCAAGATGTAGTTACTGCGTTGGCTGAAAGCAAAAAAGATATGTCCAAAGTGCAAGTTATTGGCGGGCGCTATGGTTTATCTTCTAAAGAATTTACCCCAGCTATGATTATGGGTATATTTACCGAAGCTAAAAAGAAAAAAGCCAAGAACCATTTTACTATTGGCATTGTTGATGATATTAGTTTTACTAGTTTAGACTATGATGCAACTGTTGATATTGAACCAGATAGTGTAACAAGAGCAGTATTTTGGGGACTAGGCTCTGATGGTACTGTAGGGGCTAATAAAAATTCAATTAAGATAATAGGCGAAGGCACAGATAACTATGCTCAAGGCTATTTTGTTTATGACTCCAAAAAGTCTGGTGCCCGTACTATTTCACATTTACGCTTTGGCCCTGAGCCAATCCACAGTACTTATTTGATTACTAAGGCTAATTTTGTAGCAGTGCATCAGTTTGGGTTTTTAGAGCGTTATGATATTTTGGCCAATGCTGCCAAGGGGGCAACCTTATTATTAAATAGTCCTTTTAATGAAAAGCAAGTTTGGGCAGAATTACCCAAAGAAGTCCAAGAACAGATTATTGCCAAAAAGCTCGAGCTGTACTCAATAAATGCCTATGAGGTTGCTAAGTCAATCGGTTTAGGCAATCGTATTAATACCATTATGCAAACTTGCTTTTTTGCAATTAGCGGAGTTTTGGAAAAAGATGAGGCCATAGTAAAAATTAAAGAAGCTATCAAAAAATCCTATGGTAAACGCGGTGAAGCGGTTGTCCGTATGAACTATGCTGCGGTAGATGCTAGTTTAGAGAACTTGCATAAAATTAAATTACCTAAAAAAGCTAGTTCTAAAAAAACCATGCAAGCAGCTGTACCAGATTTTGCCCCTGAGTTTGTGCAAGATGTATTAGCCCCAATGATGCTAGGCGATGGTGATGATTTAAGAGTAAGTGCTTTACCAATAGATGGCACTTATCCTACGGCTACAACTAAGTTTGAAAAACGCAATATTTCTTTAGAAGCTCCAGTTTGGGACCCAGATGTTTGTATTCAGTGTGGTAAATGTGTTTTGGTTTGCCCACACTCAGTAATTAGAAGCACCATAGCCGAAGAAAAAGAATTTGCTACAGCCCCAGAAGGCTTTGAATACGCTGATGCCAGATGGCAAGGTAAGCAAGAACAGAAATACACTTTGCAAATCTCTGCTGAAGATTGCACAGGCTGCACACTTTGTGTAGAAGTTTGCCCAGCTAAAAATAAAAGCCAAGTTGGTAGAAAAGCAATTAATATGGAGCCAGTAGCCCCAATTTTAGAAAAAAATCGTCAAGATTGGGATTTCTTTTTAAGCTTGCCCGAGGTCTCCCGAATTGATGAAATGCAGTTTAATAATGTAAAAAATGTGCAACTACTCGAGCCTCTCTTTGAGTTCTCTGGTGCTTGTGCTGGCTGCGGTGAAACCCCTTACTTAAAATTAATTAGCCAGCTTTATGGTGATAGGTCAGTTATTGCTAATGCAACAGGTTGTTCATCAATTTATGGTGGCAATCTACCAACTACCCCATGGGCCAAAAATAAAGATGGTCGTGGCCCTGCTTGGAGTAATTCATTATTTGAAGATAATGCTGAGTTTGGCTTAGGCATGCGCCTGACTATTGATAAACAAGTCGAATATGCTCGAGAACTAGTAATTAGGCTTAAGAAAACCATCGGTGCAAAATTAGCTGATGAATTACTCACTTGCAAGCAAATAGATGAAAAAGAAATATCAGAGCAACGTGCTAGGGTAGAAAAATTAAAAGCCAAGCTAAAAGGTAAAAAGTCATCAGAAGCAAAAGATTTGTTGAGTTTAGCAGATATTTTGGTCAAAAAATCTGTTTGGATTGTCGGTGGTGACGGCTGGGCTTATGACATCGGCTTTGGCGGTTTAGACCATGTATTAGCAGCTGGTAAAAATGTAAATGTAATTGTTTTAGATACCGAAGTTTATTCTAATACAGGTGGTCAAGCTTCTAAAGCTACCTCACTTGGGGCAGTTGCTAAATTTGCTGCAGGTGGCAAAGCTACTCCTAAGAAAGATTTAGGAATGATAGCCACTCAATACGGCTATATCTATGTTGCTCAAATTGCTATGGGTGCCAATGACACCCAAACAGTCAAAGCAATCCGAGAGGCCGAGAGTTATGACGGGCCATCATTAATCATTGCTTATAGCCAGTGTATTGCACATGGTATTAATATGGCCAAGGGTATGGACCAGCAAAAGAATGCTACTTTGTCGGGCTATTGGCCGTTATATCGTTATGACCCAAGGCGAAAAGATGAGGGTAAAAACCCATTCCAATTAGATTCACGTAAGCCTAAAATCTCGTTTAAAGACTATGCTATGCAAGAAAATAGATATCGCATGCTTTACCAAACAAACCCTGATCAAGCTGATGAGCTTATGGCTCATGCTCAAGAGATTGTAAGCGAGCGCTATCAAACATTAGTTGATTTAGCAAAGAAGGGTAAATAAGATGGACTTAAAAACTAAATACCTTGGCTTTGAATTAAAGCACCCACTTGTTGCCTCTGCTTCACCACTTTCTAGTAATGTAGCTGGGGTAAGGCGATTAGAAGATGCAAATGCAGCTGCTATTGTTTTGCCGTCAGTGTTTGAAGAGCAAATAGAAAAACAAGATAAAATTTTAGACCACTATATGGATTTTGGAACCCATAGTTTTGCTGAAGCTTTGGATTATTTCCCAGAGCCTGAAGAATTTAAGGTAGGCCCAAGCGAATATTTAAAGCTTGTTTCAGAGGCTAAGGCAGCCGTTGATGTCCCACTGATTGCCAGCTTAAATGGTGATTCTCCGGGTGGTTGGACTAATTATGCCAAACTAATTGAGCAGGCAGGAGCAGACGCATTAGAGCTTAACCTATATCATATTTCGACCGACTCGAGCATGTCGAGTAGTGATGTTGAAAAGATGTATTTAGACACTGTTTCTGAAGTGCGTAAACAAGTATCTATACCGATAGCAGTAAAACTTAGCCCGTTCTTTACGGCTTTTGCCTATTCTGCCAAAGAATTTTGTAATGCTGGAGCTGATGGATTGGTGCTATTTAACCGTTTTTATCAACCTGATTATGATTTGGATATGCTCGAGGTAGTACCACATTTAGTACTTAGTAATTCTGATGAATTGCGGTTACCACTTCGTTGGATTGCAATTCTTTATGGACAAATTGAAACCGATTTTGCCTTAACAAGTGGAGTTCATAATCATAAAGATGTGCTAAAAGGCCTTATGGCTGGTGCTAATGTTACTATGATGACCTCAGAATTGCTTAAAAAAGGTGTGGGTAGAATTGATGATATTTTGGCTAAGCTCACAAAATGGATGAAAAAGCGAGACTATGAGTCTGTAATGCAGCTACAAGGTAGCATGAGTATGAAACATGTTGCCGATGACGATGCCTTTGAGCGCGCTAATTATATGAAAGTATTGCAATCTTGGAAAGAAGACCCGACTGGCAAGATGTATTAAATAGTATTTTTACAAAACATGCGGATAATTTAATAATATCTATGGCGGACTGAGATTTAAGAATAGCAGCCAGAATTAAGTAGCCAGAAGCTAAAACGCCTAGGGAATTAATAAAAACCATAAGTATTGGAATATGGACTGCCTTTGCTTTATATGTTGTGAAAACACTAATTAGATTTTCTAACCAAAAGCTAAGAGCAATAGTTTCTTGCTCTTAGCTTTTTTGTGGATTGCTTGCTCTAAAATTTGTCTAATAAAAAATTACTAACAATTTACTAACTGCAAACTTTTAATCTTTAGATAGTTAATTTTGCAAAGGAGCAAAAAATGAAAAATTTATTGAAAAAAGTCGGCATCTTAGTAATAGCAAGTTTCTTATTCGTAACAGCATTCGCATTAGAATTAAAAGGTAAAATAGAAGCCATAGATTTACAAGCCAAAACAATCACAGTAGCAGGCCAGGTTTATCAAATTGATACGATGACATATTGGGAAAACGGTATTGCAACAGATGTGCTAGCTCAACTTAAAGTAGGCGATTTTATAGATTTGACATTTAACCAAGCTTCTGCAGCAGGTCCAATCCGCGTTATTAAGTTTGAACTTCCTACAGTTGCTGATTCTAGCACTAATATGGATGACACAACTGCTAGTGATACAGATAGTTCAACAGGCCCTAGTTTAGATGATGTTGTAAACTCACCAAGTAGCAGTGATGATGATGATGATAGAAACAGCCCAGATAATGATGACGACGATAGAAATAATAACGACAACGATAATGACCATAATAACGACAACGATAATGACCATAATAATGACAACGATAATGACCATAATAATGACAACAATAATGAACATAATAATGACAACAACAATGATAACAACAACGATAACAACAATGATAACAACAACGATAACAA
>CAMZLP010000090.1 GCA_947311535.1 uncultured Deinococcota bacterium
TAGACAACTCCAATTGGAAAGAAGATAATAAAAAAAGGAGATGTCTAGTTTTTGGGGTCCACTTCTCTCCTTTTTGTCTAGTACTTTTGTCTTTTGAACTCTAAACTCAAGATTTAACAAATAGTAAACCTAGAGTTGTATTCCTAGAACTAATATATTAATTTATTTAATTCTGAGCTCAGGTTAATAATATTTGCATAAGTTTAGTATAAAGTGAAGCATTTCAAATTTATTAGTACTTTCATAATTCATACCAATTTTTTAAATTTTAAAACCATTGCTCCTTGTTCTTAAAGCATTTTTTAAACTATGATACTGGTATTTTACCCAAGGCTCGAGTCGGTCTTAGGCTGCCCCCTTTAGGCTCGAGGCTAATCCCAATAGCGTCATAGTTAGTATAGTCAATTTCATAAATACCCTTAGCAATTAAGCCAAGCGAAGTCGGCTGACCATCTTTATGCCCCCAGAGCTGATAAGTCTGTTCTTTGGGTGCTGGCTGATTTATTACAAAAAGAGCTTTGCCATCATCATGCAGTAAAATACTGGCAATCGATTGATCGGCCTGTTTTATCTGCGATACCCTTAGCTTAGAATCTGCCAACCACTGGGCAATTTGGGCTTGTTCTTGGGCAATTTGCCGGTAATTTTGCCTTTCTTGAAAGGCATTTAAAAACCCAGCCACGCCAATAATTAAACTAGCGGCTATCGCCCACGATTGCCAAGCGGCTTGTCGCTTTATAATTCTGGGTCTATCCTTGATTATCTTAGCAGCACTTGCTGATTTTAAATTAGCTTGAATTCTATCAAAAGATTGCTCGCTAAGCTCCGCCTCTGGCAAATTATCTACCATTGCAACCCAAGCCTCAGAAAGCTTCTTGTACTCTGCCAAGCAAGTTGGGCAAGTCTCTAGGTGCTTTTCTAGGTATTCTTGCTCAGCAATTTCTAATTCGCCCAGCAAATATTGGCTTAGTAACTCTGTCGGGTGCTTCATGGCTCTCCTAAATAATCTTTAAGTTTTATTAGGCTACGGCGTATTTTGGCTTTTACTGTGCCTAAGGGGATATTTTTTAATTTTGATATTTCAGCGTGGCTATAACCCAAAAAGAAAGCGGCTTTTATTAGTTCGGCTTCCGTTGGCTCGAGCCTATTCAATACATTATCCAATATTATTTTATCATCTAAATTTTTATCATTAGTAAATCCAAAATCAAACATATTTGTTTCAGCTCTTTGCGGTCTAGATTTTCTTTTGCGTATTCTCATCAGGGCTTCGTTACGAGCAATTGTATAAATATACGCCCTTGCCCCAGCAATCTTGGGGTTGTAACGGGCTATATTGTCGTTTAGTTTTAGAAAGCAATCTTGCAAAACCTCCTCAGCATCTTCTTTATTTTTGACAATCTGATAGGCAAGCGAATAGATATTTTTTGCCAAACGACTATAAAGCTCGCCTAAAGCTTCAGGATTTCCGTTTTGCAAATCTATTAGCAATTCTTGCTCGCTCATATCCTCCACTATAAGATATGCACAAAATTAAACTTTAGATGCATTTTTTAAGCTACATCGTCTAGGCTCGAGCCTGCCATCAATAAGCCGATATCTTCGGCAGTGGCAGTCTCACCGCTAAGCTCGCCCATAATACGGCCCTCGTATAAGACCAAAATCCTATCACTTAGGCTCATTACTTCGTTAAGATCTGCTGAAACTAGCAGCACTGCCAAGCCCATATCCCTTGCTCTTACAATCTGTTTATGAATAAATTCAATAGCTCCAATATCAACACCTCTAGTAGGTTGGGCAGCTATGAGCACATCTGGGTTGCGCTCGAGCTCGCGAGCTACAATTAGTTTTTGAGCATTACCACCCGAGTAAGCAAGTGCCAAAACCGAAGTTGCACGAGGTCGTACATCATAATCACTTATTAAGCGCTTGGCATAGTCTTCTATGGCTTTATCGTTTAAATAACCAAATTTATTGGCAAATGGTTCTTTGTAGTGGTCACCTAAAATCACATTCATAGAGGCGGTATAAGTTTCTACCAAACCACGCTCATATCTATTTTCAGGGATATGACTCAAACCCTCTTCTCGCCTAAAACGGGCTGTTTCATTGGTAGAATCGCGACCTTCTAATAAAATTTCACCGCTGTCAGCTTTTATCAAACCAGCTATTAGCTCTACTAGCTCAGTCTGGCCGTTTCCTTCTATGCCAGCAATGCCGACAATTTCACCAGCTCTTACGCTAAAAGAAACATTGTCAACAATCGGCTTATGTTTTAGTTCGTCAATTACAGTTACATTTTTCAATTCTAATTGCACATCTTTTGGCTTAGCTGGCTCTTTATCAACTTGCAGTAACACCTCGCGCCCAACCATCATATTGGCTAGTTTGCGCTGGTCAGTATCTTCTTGGTTTACCATGCCAATCATCTTGCCATCTCGCATTACGCTCATACGGTCACAAATTTCCATAACTTCATCTAATTTGTGGCTAATAAAGACAACCGCATTGCCAGAATCTGCAAATTCACGTATAAACTTAAACAAGCCTCTTGTTTCTTGAGGGGTGAGTACTGCTGTTGGCTCATCCATAATTAATATTTTGGCATTGCGATAAAGAGTTTTTAATATCTCTACTTGTTGCTGAAAGCCCACTGGTAGGTCTTCAATTTTTGCATTTGGGTCAAGGTCAAAACCAAATTGCTCTACTAGTTCTTTGGTTTTAGCAGTAGCTAATTTATAGTCTAAAGATAGTCCTAAGGTTGGTTCTGAACCCAGCACTAGATTCTCTGCAACTGTAAGAGGCTCGAGCAGCATGAAGTGCTGATGCACCATACCAATGCCTATAGCAATAGCATCTTTTGGAGAGTTAAAGCTCATTTCCTGACCATCAATCTTAATACTGCCAGAATCATGAGACTGCATGCCATATAAAATTTTCATAAGGGTTGATTTACCTGCCCCATTTTCACCAATTAAAGCATGGACCTCTCCCCACTTCAGCTCAAAGTCAACATTATCATTGGCTTTGACCAGAGGAAACTCTTTGACAATATTTTTCATTTCAACGGCTAATTTACTTTTGTGAGCAGTCATAGTTTTATTATAACAATAAGAGCAGTGGTCTATGCTAGTGAAAAAAAATTATGATTAAACAGCTTGCCAAAAAATAAGAAACATGCCCTTAATCTAATAGCGCCTATGAGGATATAGCACTTAAGAGTTCCTAGCTAGAGCTAAGAAGCTAGTAGTCTAAAATCTATATAAAAACTAGCTAAGCTTTGATTTAGATTTTGTAAAAACTTTAGTTAATATAGCCCAGCATCAAACGCACCTAAGTAGCAAATAAACTGCTTGTTTTATGAAATTAAGCTTCTTAAAGGGGAATTAGTTTTTAACAAAGATATAAGCTGATTTTATGGCTAATAGCAGAAGATAAGCAGGCTTGCAGTGACAAGGGTAGAAATTTACCCCTTAAATCTGCTATAATGCGTTACGTGGTTGTTTATTTCAAACTAAAAACTCAAGAACAATTACAAAAATACTACGCAACAGCTCATTATAATTAGCTAAATCACAGACATAAAACTTTATGGTCTGTTTTTTTATGTCCATTTTGGAAGGGAGAATAATTTGAAAGAAGTCGCGAAAATGTTTGCTAGTGGGGATCAGGTGGTTTTGCCGCCTTATGGTGTAGGAATAATTTCTGGCACTATGACCCGTGCGGTATCAGGTACTGAGTATAAATATTATCAAGTTGATTTCCCAAATGGTACTTCACGTGCCTATGTGCCTATCAATTCACCTCATGAGGCAGGCTTGCGGGCAGCTCTTAGCAATGAAGAAATTCAGGCAGTAATAGAGCGTTATAACAATGGTAGGGTAAATTTACCAAAACAGTGGGCAGCAAGGCACCGCAAAGTGACCGAGATTTTAACAAGTGGTGACCCTTATCAAATTGCAACTTTAGCTGGCGAATTGCGCCGCTGGGATTTTGAACGCGGTTTACCAGACTTGGATCGCCAAGCATATAGAAGAGCCTTAAAATTATTAGCTGGCGAAATAAGCGCAGTTATGAATACAAGCCTAGAAGAAGCAGAAATTTTAATGGGTGTTGACGATACAAGTAATTTGAATTAATAGAAATGTTTATTTTAAAGGCCAAGTTTATAGCTTGGTCTTTTTTATAGCCTATTATAGCTAAATTTAAAAATACCAAACTCAATGAAGTACTTCTCTTATAAAAAGTATTTCTCAATTTGTTTTGTACGTCTATTATCCAGAGTTTCACAGTCTACGACTTTTCACTCATTTGATATTGATAAAGAAGACTAAAAAGAACATCCTTCTTGAGTTTGGTATAAGAAGCTAGTAGCTGATAGCTAGAATTAGGAATTAGAAAAAATATCCTTCAGCCTTTATCCTTTCCAATCATCACTTTTCACTTTCTCCTTTATCCTAATTTGATAAGACTGATCTTTATTAGCTTTGGTATAACAAATACGATTGTCACCTTTCTTAATTTCAAACTGCTAAACTATGCTAGCTTTTATTTACGAATAAAAACATCCAAATAAACGGCTATAGAAAGCATTAAATTATGAAGACATTAAAACAAAATAAAATAAACCGACGGGGCTTTATTGGCTTATTAGTTGCTGCTGGTTTATCTATTAGCGCCGCTGGCTTAGTTTGGCGAGATAGCTATAAATTTAGAATTAATAGGCAAGCTATAAAACTAGCTAAGTTAAAACGAAAAATAAAGATAGTGCAACTGAGCGACTTTCATTATGGTGAATTTATTAAAGAAAAAGATTTGGAAAAATGGGTTGATGCAAGCATTGCCCAAAAGCCTGATTTAATTTTAATAACTGGTGATTTTATAGATTCTTCGACAACCGAGTTTACTGGGATTATTAGGCAATTAAGCCGTTTAAATGCACCCTTAGGCGTTTATGGTATTTGGGGCAATCATGACTATAATTCTGGCAGCATGCGTAAGCATTTTGAACAAGAACTGAATACTATCGGCATAGAAATTTTAGTAAATTCTGGTAAGCAAATTAGAGCGGATATTTATTTGGCAGGAGTTGACGATTTATATAACGGTAAACCAGATATTAACAAAGCCCTCTTAAATAAAGCAAAAGACAGCCTTTGCCTGCATATGAGCCATAACCCTGATTATCTATTTAATATACCAAATACCGTAGATTTTAGTTTTTGTGGCCATACCCATGGTGGGCAAGTAAACTTGCCCTTAATCGGCGCGCCCTATATCCCAAGTGCCTATGGTCAAAAATTTATAGGTGGCTTAGTAAAATCTCCTGTTAAGGCTTTTGTCTCGAAGGGCTTGGGCTTTACAGCCTTGCCTATCAGGTTTAACGCTCGAGCCGAAATTATTGTTTTTGAGCTACTACCTAGTTAGCGAATTCAACAAGGTATTATAGTAGATATGTTGAAAAAAGATTTAAATGATAAAAATATTCTTATTACAGGCTCGAGCCGAGGTATAGGCGCTAGTATCGCCTTAATTGCTGCCGAACGCGGAGCTAATGTAGTTATAAACTATCGCAATAAAGAAAAACGGGCATTGAGTGTAGGCAGACAGGCTCGAGCCTATGGCAGTAAAGCCATACTTGTGCAGGCCGATTTAACCAATTCTGGTGATTTGGATAATATCTTTTCTAGCATAAAAGCTGAATACAATAAGCTAGATGTTCTCATTCTAAACGCCTCGGGTGGTTTAGAAAAAGGCAAAGATGACAATTATGCCCTCAAACTAAACCGAGATGCCCAAGTTGAGATGGTCAATCGCTCTGTAAAATTAATGAAAGCTGGCAGTAAAATTGTCTTTGTCACTAGCCATTTAGCTCATTTCTACGGCGAAAAACCTATAATTCCAGGTTACGAACCAATTGCCAAGAGCAAAAAAGCAGGTGAAAATGCCCTGCGTGAAATGATACCAGAATTAGAAGAAAAAGGCATAAGCTTAATTATTGTCAGCGGTGATTTAATAGAGGGTACAATCACCCCTAAGCTATTTGAAAGGGCTTCGCCAGGGCTAATAGAAAGACGGCGGCAGCAGGCTGGGGCATTGCCAACAACCCAAGAATTTGCAAGCGTTATTGTAGATGCAGTTGCTGATCAAGAGATAAAAACAGGCAGCACAATTTATGTTGGCGAAACCGATTGGGACTTGCAAATAGCCCTCAGTTAAAAACCAAGGCACAAAAGTTACAATCAAAGAATAAAGTTACAATCAAAAAAGATTGGATGTAAAAATGGAAAAGCAATATATAATCGATGATTTGGGTGAACAATCTTGGCGCTTATTTAAAATTTTGGCCGAATTTGTACAAGGTTTTGAAGAAATGGCAGATGTCGGCA
>CAMZLP010000091.1 GCA_947311535.1 uncultured Deinococcota bacterium
ATGATTCCATAGTGATTTCATTTGCATCTGCATCTAATTTGTCTGCAACTACTTCTTTAATTTTTACGAGAATGTCATCTTTGTTCACATTTTCCTCCTTGGGCATTATAGCACAAGTTAGCTATAATCAAGTTAAATTAAAGAAGTAGTTGCAGACAAATTAGATGCAGATGCAAATGAAATCACTATGGAATCATCATTTATTGATGACTTAGGCGCAGATTCATTAGACGTTGTTGAGCTTGTAATGGGCTTAGAAGATGAATTTGGCATTGAAATAAGTGATGAAGAAGCAGAAACCATCTTAACAGTTCAAGCAGCCGTTGATTTTATTGCTGGCAAACAGTAAAAATAAACTTTAGTACTAAAGCCAGCCTGAAAACAGGCTGGCTTTTTATATTGACTTATTACACAGCAAATTTATTTCAAAAGAACTTTAGATAATGGGAAATCCAGAATATAAGCCTTACAGGCAACGGAAGTTTACTATCCGAACAATTTGCCGAAGAAAGCAGACCAGAGAGCTAACCCAATACTATGATTTCAAATATATTAAATCGAATATCTTTTAGCTATAGCTATTAAAAACTTTAGCTTTAAAACTAGTAAAATAGCAAACTATGACATTTTGCTTTTAGAAGATAACAAGCATGCTAGCTCTTTTTAAATTATCCCAAAGCTAGGTGCAAACTTAAATTCACTGGTGCTAAACGGGCAAAATATCTTGTGGTCTGCCAGCAATCAAAAGCAGTTAAATGAACGAAGCATTCAATCTTATGCAGGCGCTCAATTATTTCCATATGTAAACCGTATAAAAGATGCTAACTATGTTTTTAATAACAAAAGCTACCATCTAGCAGCTAATGAAAAGTCTTTAAATAATGCTCTGCACGGTCTAATTTTTGATAAAGGTTTTGAAATGGTTTTGTTTGATGAAGATAATGGCATAATCAAAATGAGATATATTTATGACCACGATCATGCTGGCTACCCATATAAAGCTATTATTGAGAACAGCTTTATATTGAACAATAATTCATTGACTATTATTAGCACAATTGAAAATAAGAGCAAGCAAACAATACCAGTTGGGCATGGTTGGCATCCTTATTTTGACCTTGATAGTAAAATAGACGAGGCTTATTTATATATTTCAGCAAGTAAATATTTTTTAGTTGATGAGCAGCTTATCCCCACCGGGGAATTAAAACATTTTGATAAATTTGCTCGATTATCACAAATTGCCAAAACCGAGCTTGATTACTGCTTTCCTATTAATACAAATAGCAGTTTGCTGGCCCAATTATTTTATCCAAAAAAAGATTTAACAATTAGCCTCTTGGCTGAGGGCTATCCGTATTTACAGGTTTATACGCCTAGTGACAGAAAAAGCATTGCCATAGAAGCACAAACTTCGGCACCCAATGCTTTTAATAACGGGCTTGGATTGATTAGGCTCGAGCCTAATCAACATATCAATCTAAAATTACAAATAATTGCAAATTATATTTCCAAGCCAGAATAATTATAAAAATTAAATATTAACGGCTTTATATTAACAGCTTTAGCTTTTTGCATCTCTTCTACTCTACATCTTGTAATCTATTTTATTAATAGTACCCTGAGCCACAGCAACTAATTTTTCTTTGTTATTATTAATTACATAAATTTTACAATCACAAGTGGCTTGGGTTTTGCCAGCATAAATAATAGAGGCTCGAGCCAACAAACTCTCACCTTTGGCTGGTCGAAGGTAGTTTATTTTGTACTCGGCAGTTACCGAATTACCTAAAACCGAGCCACCGGCATAAGTCAAACAATTATCAGCCAAATAGCTAATAACTCCACCATGAACAAAACCATGTTGTTGCTTTAACTCATCACGAATTATCAGTCCTAGTTCTGCCTTGCCCTCTTCAAATAAGATTAACTCAGTAGCAAGCAATTTACTAAAAGCCTGATTATCTAATATTTTTTTGCCAAATGCAAATAAATCAGTCATTTATGTATCATAGCAAATGCGCTAGCACTCCCTGCCTGACAAGCTGCATTGTTTTTGGTTAAATATGGGTCAAGAGCTATTCTACCAAAGTCAATGAACCACTACTCTTTTAAAAGCATTTCTTATGTTTCGCGTGTTCATTATTTAGAGTTTCGCAGCCTATATCTTTATCCCTGATTCTTTTCACTCATTTGATAATGATAAGAAAACTAAAAGGTATATCCATCTTAAACTTGGTACAAAAAACCTCTAAAAGCAATGTTTTTTCTAAGTTCTTTAGATTGTCTTTTATCCCCAAATAAACAATGGTTTAAAACTAGTTATTGATTTGCAAGAATTATTAAACTAAGTTATTTAGATTTACTAAACACACCCGAAAACATACCGCTTGCAAAGAGCACAATTACACCGACAACAACTTTTTGCCAAGTACTTGGTATGCCAACTAGTATTAGGCTATTATTGATTATAACCATCAATATCACCCCTAAAATTGTGCCTTGCACCGTACCGTGGCCACCTGTGATTCTGGCACCACCCAACACAACTGCTGCAATTACATCTAGCTCGCTACCGACTAAGTCAAAAGGGTTTGCTAGGCGATTGCTCGAGCCATGCATAAGACCACCAAGCCCAGCTAAGAAGCCAGTATATCCAAAGATAAATAGATAAACATGGCGCACCGAAATACCTAGCCTATCGGCAATTGGCACACTGCCACCAACCGCAAAAATAGCCCGCCCCATCATAGTTCTATTCAGAATCCACCAAGTTAGTAATGCCGCCAAAGCAAATATAAGCACCGTTAGTGGCAGAGCCACTTTTATATTATTACCATTGACAAATTCAACTAGATTAGCTCGACCAAAAGCTTTCATGCCAGCTGGTAAGGTAGTAATGTGCTTAGTGCCTATAAAGGCTAGCAAAATACCATGGAATAAATACAAAGTACCAATAGTAACAATTAATGATGGTGCCCTAAAACGGTCTACCATAAAACCATTGAATAGACCTAGTGTTATACCAATAGTGATTGCAATCAAAAAAGCTACTATAAATGGAGCATTAGGAGCCACTGCTAATAATATTTTGGTTGTAGCGTATAAAGAAAAAATACCAATAGCGGTAAAAGAAACATCAATTCCACCAGATGCCAAAATCAAAAGTACCCCAAGGGCAAACATACCCAAGCGAACTGTACTACGCAAAAGATCAAATAAGGTCTGGATAGTTAAAAAACTAGGGCTTATCGCAGAAATTATAGTAACTAGTACTAAAATAAGCGAGAGTGTTAAAAACTCAGGGCGACGAATAAAAGCCTGCCACCAAGAGTTTTGAACCGGAGAGTTGATATTTGTTTTAGCCACGTTAACCTCTTTATGCTTCCAATAAAGTTTTGGAAAGCTCTTTTTCTTCTAGATTTTCTGCATCAAACGTATGGAACAGTTGTCCATCTTTTATCATTAAAATAGAATCGCAATTTTGCAACAACTCGGGTAAATCATCAGAGACAATAATGACCCCTAAACCCTCTTGAGCTAGCTTTTGCACAATTTTATAAATAGCATCTTTAGAGCCTACATCTACGCCAACTGTCGGCCCGTGTAAAAGCAATACTTTTGGTTCAATTGCCAACCAACGAGCAAGCATCACTTTTTGCTGATTACCACCCGATAGTGATTGAGCAGGCTGCATTACATCTGATGAGGCAATTGCCAAATCATCTCGGAATTTATTTGCAACAGTTGCCATTTTCTTATTGTCTATTTGCTTTCTAGTCAATAGCCTATCTAGAATTGCAATGCTGATATTTTCTCGAATTGCTTTCTCTAAAAACAAACCTTCAGCTAGTCTATCTTCTGGAACATAAGCAATGCCTAAGTCAATAGCGTCTTTAGGATTTTTTACTTTAATAGCTTGACCATTTAAGACCATATTTCCTGTTTTAGCAGGTACTACACCTGAAAGTGCTAAGGCCAGTTCATTACGACCAGAATCTAGTAAACCAGTAATACCCAAAATCTCACCTTTA
>CAMZLP010000092.1 GCA_947311535.1 uncultured Deinococcota bacterium
CTTTCCACATAAAGAATAACTGTATTTATGCAGAAAATATAGTGTAAAATATACATTATAAAAACCCATATAAAGCAACACAAAAACTAGCTACCTAATAAACGATATAAGCTTTTTAGCACTCATTAATACTAATGGCTGCAAGCTTGTTTTTAAGCCAAACAAGTGCTTTTAGAAATTGCTTTTTCGCAAATTATTAGCAGTTCACTATATAATAAGTTCAATGAAAATCTTAAGCGAGCATTGGAACAATATATTTGCTAAAACCGATACAGAAAAACTCGGCTGGTATGAAAGTGATTTTGAGCAAACTATTAAGTTTTTAGAGCAAATACCTAATTGGCAGAATTCTACAATATTTGTTTCTGGTGCTGGCACCACTGGGCTAGTAGACTTGCTTTTGCAAGAAAATGCCAATTTGGTTTTAAATGATATTAGTAAAAAAGCCTTAGATCTTTTAAAGGAAAAACATGCCGATAAGGAAGAGCAAATCCGTTGGCTATGCCAAGATATTTCAAAACCTCTGCCAGATTTGCAAGTTGATATTTGGATTGATAGGGCGGTGCTTCATTTTTTAACTGATGAAGCAGCCATAGAACAATATTTTATTAATCTTGAAAAGTCTGTAAAAACTACTGGCTATGCAATTTTCGCAGAATTCTCTAAACTTGGGGCAACTAAATGCGCTGGGCTCGAGCTTACCCAATACGATAGCCCCGAGCTACAAAAACGCCTTAAAAACTTTAACTTAATTAAAGAAGAAGATTATATTTACTATCAGCCCAGTGGTGACCCTAGGCCTTATATTTATACCTTGTTTCAAAAAACCCATCTTTCTTGAGTTTGGTATTAGTTGATATTATAGGAACAAAGAAGATGCTAAAAACTATCTGAAAAACTTAGAAACCTACACAAATAACCCCAATGAAGATACCGAGCTTGCGCTCGAGCTAAGCCTTGGTGTACTAAAAGTACATTGTATTAGCACAAGCGAACTAATTGAAGAAAGTTATGAAGAGCCTGAAGTTGTTATTTACTAACTAAAACTCTATAACCGAAATCCCAAGCTGCCTAAAACTATCCATCTCGCTAAGCCTAACTGCTCCCTCTTCTAAGCTAATAACCTCCCCTACTAGCTTAGCAATTGGCAAACTACTGCGTTTAATCAAACTAAATAAATCTTCATACCTATGCGCCTGCATGCCGTGCGAGCCAATAATCCTAAGCTCTTTGGCAATAACCTCGGCCATTGGTATTTCTGGCAAAGCCTGCTCTGCCAGCATTAAACCAATTTGAATATGCCGGCCCCTTTTGCGTAATGATTTTATAGAATTTACACTTGTTATTTTAGAACCCAGAGCATCAACCGAAACATGCGCCCCACCATTGCTAAAATTTTTGATGGCTTCAATAGGCTTTTGTTTTTGAGCGTTGATTGTAAAATCTGCTCCAATTTCTTTTGCAAAGTCCAGCTTTTTATCATCAATATCAACCGCAATAAGCACAGCACCCATAGCCTTGGCAATCATTATTGCCGATAAGCCCACCCCACCACAGCCATAAACAGCTAAGTACTCACCGGCTTTTAGCTCGGCTTGGTCAACTATGCCCCGATACGAAGTAATAAAGCGACAACCCAAGCTGGCAGCCTCAACAAAGCTCATTTCTTTGGGCAAGGCAACCAAGTTATGCTCGGCATTGGGGATATAAACATATTCAGCAAAAGAGCCCCAGCCATGAAAGCCTGGTTGATAGTCATTATCACAGATTTGCTGATTACCGCTTTGGCATTCTTGGCAATGACCGCAAGCACCACAAAATGGCGTAGTCACTCTATCACCCAGCTGCCAATTTTTGACATTTTTACCTAGTTCGGCAATAGTGCCTGCTAATTCATGGCCCGGAACATGCGGTAATACAATGTCGCTGTCATGCCCCATCCAAGCATGCCAATCACTACGACAAATCCCTGTTGCTGCTACTTTGATTATTACCGCATCATCAGTCAAACTAGGTTTTGGTAAATCTTTAATAATCAATTTTTTTTGAAATTTAGAATAAATTGCCGCTTTCATCTTTGCTCTTTTTGTAGAATAACCATAGTGGGTTTATAATAACCAAATAATGACAAATAATAAATACAATTGGCAAAAAGAAATAGAAGACTTGCATGATTTTTTTGAGCTTTGGTTAGCAGCCAAGATAGAAAAGACTGAGAATGTTTATAGTCAATTTAGCGATGCGGTAGATGATGATTTTAGCTTAGTTGATCCAAACGGAGTTAGCTCGCCAAGAAAAGAACTTTTAGCAGCTTTATACCAAGCTCATGGTAAACGCAAAAA
The DNA here is from genome assembly GCA_947311535.1 of uncultured Deinococcota bacterium. GTDB lineage: Bacteria > Deinococcota > Deinococci > Deinococcales > Trueperaceae > CAMZLP01. The sequence continues at coordinate 2,343 of CAMZLP010000092.1, forward strand.
TCTAGAAATATGGACAAAAAATAAAAAACTCTTATTTCAAAATAATGAAATCTTGCTTGTTTCTTATGAAGAATGGCAGTTAGAAAACCATAAAGAATCAGCTCGAATTTCTACAGCGGTATTTATTATTGATGGCTCAAAGGCAAATGGCTTGCGCTGGTTGCGAGTTCATGAAACATGGCTTTGTCTTTTAAACTCTAAACTAAAGTTATTAATCCTTGAGAATTAAGATAGTTCAAAAATAAAACCTAAAGTTTTTAATTTTGAGCTTATAGAAAACAATTTATATACTCTAATTATTTTCATTAAATTATCAAAGGTCTGACCTCACCCATCAAATACAAACTGCCTACAACCAAAATCTTTTCATTTGGTTTAGTGGATTTTATAGCGAGTTCAACAGCATCTTTTACTAGAGTTCTATAGCGAGATTTTACTTTGGTCAGTTTTTTAAGTTCTTGGGCAGGCATTGCTCGATAACTAGTTGATTGGGTAAAAATATATTCTTTGCTAATCTCTGCTAAAGGCTCGAGCATAGCCCCAATATCCTTAGATTTCATAGAGCCAAATATCAGCAATAAGTTAGTTGTTTTTAAATCTTTTAAAGAAATGATTAATTCTTTAATAGCAGCCGGATTATGCGCACCATCTAAAATAAAGTTTCGTTCTTTATAACTAATTCGCTCTAAGCGAGCTGGCCAAATTGTATTTTTAATTCCCTTTTTAATATCATCATCAAAGATAAAAAGCTCTTTGGCAGCCAAAGCTGCTAAGCTAGCATTTTTTAATTGATAATTTCCCAAAAGCGGTGTTTCTAATTCTAAAGCAATATCAAAACCCGTTAGTTTAAACTTGCTGGATTGCCAATCGCTTTTTAAAAGCTCAATTTTGTAGTCTTGCAATACCACTAGCTCTGCTTGCTTTGCTTTGGCCTGTTTTTGCAAGGCTAGCAAGCCCTCGCCACTAGCTGCCGTAAAGCTGGTGGTGTTCTTACGCATTATGCCAGCCTTTTTATTGGCAATTTCTGTTAGTGTTTTTCCCAAAACGTTGGTATGCTCTAGGGCTATATTGGTAATTATGGATTGGACAGGCTCGAGCACATTAGTAGCATCATTGGTACCACCCACACCCACCTCCATAATTGCATAGTTAACATTATTATCAGCAAACAATTTACAAGCCAAAGCCATAGATATTTCAAAAAAAGTTGTGTCTGTTTTTAATGCCAAAGGCTTTATATAAAGAAGCGCATCTTTGATTTCCTGATTGTCTAATCTTTTGCCATCGACTAAATATCGTTCACTAAAATAGCTCAAATGTGGTGAGCTAAAAAAACCAACTTTTAAGCCAGACTGTTTTAAAATGCTTGCCAAATTGCTAGACGTGCTTCCTTTGCCATTAGTACCACCAACAATAATTGATTGAAAACTATTTTGCGGATTATCCATTTCTTTTAATAAATTAAAAGTGCGCTCTAAACCGACCTTTTTACTAAATCGCCTTTGTGAATATAACCAATCTAATATCTCTTTCACTAAAAAACCTCTTCTATAGATTTTAGTATTTCTGCCTGAGGGTCGCCGTTAGGCTGGTGGTGTCGCCTTACCAGCTCGGCTACGCGCTTATCTTTTATTAATCTGGCGCCGTATTCGGCATGGTGGTTTTTGCACTGCATGGCCGCTTTAAAACCAACTACTTGGGCATCAGAGGGGATATTGTTGCTTTTAATTAAATGAACTGCTACCCGATAAAAAGGATTATAATCCGCCCCAGACTTACCAATATCATGTAAAAATGCTGCTCTGACTAATTCTGGGCTAGATTCTTTATTTTTAATAACTGCATTTGCAACCAAATAAGCATGATCACGGTCACGAATATCCATTTCTTTATAAAGACCATATTCATAATCACTAAGATATTTTTGGGCTAAATCATCATCCTCTTTGGCCAAAAAAGGCAAAAAAGCTATCAGAGTTCGCCGTGCAACATTTTTCATCCAGACTAGTCTTACCACAGTGCTTAAGTCTAACTTGCCAGAAAATGCAAAATTATAACAGCGCTTACACGCTTTTAAAGGTTATGCTAAAAAGCGTGAAATTACTAAGACTACTCATTCTGATTTTTTTGCTTAGTTTTGCGCTTGCTCAAGAAGGGCAAAGCACAAGCCAAGCACAAGAAAGCTCAGAAATTACCAACTCTCAAGATTCAATAACTACGCCAGAAGCAGACATGATATCTGCTGGCATTGTCGCTGACCAAGCCATAGCTGATTGGTTAAAAAAAGAAAGTCCAAACTTTATGACCATGGCTAGTAAAAGCCCTGAAGAAGTTTGTGCAGAGTTGCCAGCATTGGTGCAATCACCACCACCACCAAAAGGAACAACAGTAAACATAGCAGATAGACGTGTAGTAGAAAGCACAGAAACCGATATTGCTAAGTTTACCTATCCTGCAAGTTTGGCTGGCAGAAACCCCCAGATAATTGAAGTTAGTTTAGATAAAACCGAGCAAGGTTGGCAAGCCAAGCAAGTTTCGGTAAAAATAGATCTACCTAATTCAGGTTTTCGTGATTGGTTACAAAGTAGACTAGCTAGTTGGCTTTTTATTGCTTTTAGTGTTTTTGTTTTTTACTCTTTAGCTGTGCCTTCATTTTTACGCAAATGGTTATTGGCAGCCTGGAATAATATAAAAGAGCATAAAAGAATTGTAATAGCTACAGTTGGTTTTTTGGCTTCGATTTTTACTGTTGGTGTTTTAACTGGCATGGCCTTACCAGAGGCTTGCAAAGAATCTGTTCATACAGTATTGCTGCACTTAGTTGGCTCGGTTGGTGCAACTGAGGCTTATGGCTCTGGTAACATAGCCCGAGCAGCTACAATTACTTTTTATCAAAACTTTGGCTCGGTTACACTGATGGTTTTATATGGTTCTGCGCTTTTGTTTGGCTTTCCTGCATATTTGATTAGCACGCTTAGTTTTTATATTCAGGGTGTGCCTTTTGGTCTTTTGGGCGGTGGAAACCCGATAGATATGTTAATTACTATGATTGTGATTGTGCTCGAGCTTAGTGCATATTTCTTAGTGGTGGCTGGTGGCGGTATATTCTTGGCTACCTTAATAAAAAAAGGCTTTAAAGGCTTTAGCGAGGGCTTAAACAAACTCACCCTAATGTTACCCGTTGCCTTAGTATTACTACTAATTGGTGCCTGGTTTGAAGCATTCATGATTATTGTCAGAGGCTAATTAAATTTATTTAACTCTCACGATTGGAAAAATATCTCTATGCAAAAACTAATCCTAAATAATAGCAAAGCATTAATTGCTACTGTCTTTAATTTTGAAGCATTCATGATTATTATCCGTGGTTAAGGAAAGGTGAAAATAAAAATTTTTACAACCGGTGGCACCATAGACAAAATCTATTTTGATGCCAAAAATGACTTTCATGTTGGCGACCCAGAAATTGGCACTGTCTTAGAAGAAGCTATTGTAAGCTTTGATTATGAGCTTGAATCAATTTTAAAAAAAGACAGCTTGGATATAAACGATAGCGATAGAGCAGCTATTGTAGAAAAAGTAAAAAATGAAAAATCTAGCAGAATATTAATTACTCACGGTACGGATTCAATGATAAAAACTGCCAAAGCTTTGCTGGATATTAAAAACAAAACTATTGTTTTAACTGGTTCTATGCAACCAGCAAGGCTAAGAATTAGCGATGCGATTTACAATATTGGCAGCGCAACTACTGCTGTACAGTTATTAGATGCTGGGGTTTATATTGCTATGAATGGGCAAATTTTTGACCCCTTATTTTGTAAGAAGAATGTTGCAAAAAATCGCTTTGAGAAAATTTTAATATAAGCTTGTCTTTTTTTAACATCATCTAAAATTGAAATATTAATCAATTTTGTATATACTGTATATATTAGGAGGGCTTATGATAACGAAAGTTTTCCAAAGTGGCAACTCTCAGGCGATTCGGATACCCAAAGAGCTTCAGCTAAAAGATGATGAGGTTGAAATTATTAAACGCGGTGAAGAATTGATTATTCGTCCATTGAAAGCCCAAAATGCTTCCATTCTTTTTGATTTACTAAGTAGCTTTGAGGGTGAAATAAAGCGCCCAGAAATAAAATTTCAAGAACGTGACTTTTAATGTTTATTCTTGATACAAATATTTGTATTTACATTATTAATAATAAACCAAAAGCAGTTCGCAAAAGATTTAAACAATTAAACTTAAATGATATTGCTATTTCTAGCATTACATTATTTGAACTAAACGCTGGTGCGCATAAAAGTGAACGGGGTAAAGAAAATTTGCTTAGGCTCGAGCAGTTTGCATCTCTAATTCAAGTACTCCCTTTTGATGCAAAAGCAGCAGTTCAGGCGGGTCAATTACGTCAAAACCTTTATAAAAGGGGGCTTCCTATCGGTGATATGGATTTACTCATTGCAGCGCATGCCCTAGCCTTAGAGGCTACTTTAGTTAGTAATAATCTTAGAGAATTTGAGCGAGTAGAAAAATTAATCACTGTGAATTGGCTCGAGTAGAACCCGATATTTCAAAAAACTACTTGCGTTTTTTAGAAGAGAAAAAGATTTTAACCCGAACTGTTTATCCAACAATTCCACCTGCCAGAGAATATCAATTAACTAAACTTGGGTTTAGGCTCGAGCCTGTCTTATTAGCTATGGCAAATTTCGGTGAAGAGCTAAGACAACAAATACCCACCATCAACTAAATAAACCCCACCGGTTGCATAGCCAGAAGCATCACTAGCCAAATAGACAGCAATGCCCATCAAATCTTCTACTGTGCCAACTCTATGCAGTGGTGTATTTGCCGTAAAATGTTTTAAGACTTCATCATTTGACCACATAGCCTCAGAAAATTTGGTTTTGATAAGTCCGGGTGCTACCGAGTTTGCTCGGATATTGTATTTACCCCACTCTAAAGCCATTACATTTGTTAGTTGGATAAGAGCAGCCTTAGAAACACTGTAAATACCTACCCCTGGTTCTGGTTTTAAACCACTAATAGAGCTAATATTAATTATCGAGCCACCACCACGCTCTTGCATGCTTGTTAGGGCTTCTTTGCAAAGTTCAAATATTCCTTGTAGGTTTACCTGCATTATTTGATTAAAGGCATCTTCATTAGTTTTTATAGATGCACCATAAACGGGGTTAGTAGCTGCGTTATTTACAATTATATCTACTCCACCGTAGTGTTCAATGGTTTTATTAATTAAGGCTCGAGCCTGTCCAAAATCACCAATATTAGCCTCTATGGCTATGGCCTCAAACCCTGCTTCATTAATTTCTTTAGCAACTTCATTAATATCTTCTTGCTTACGGCTATTAAGCACAACTTTAGCTCCATAAGCCGCTAAAGCCTCGGCCATTGCCTTACCAATGCCTTTACTTGCACCAGTTACTACAGCCACTTTCCCAGCTAAGTTAAACATATCAATTGCTTTCATTATTACCTCCAGAAAATATATTGCAGCATAACATCTTATAAAAATATCAATTCAAAAACCGCTTCTTAATTGAAATGAGTAATAATTTTGTAATAGCAAATCTAATACTATGGCAGCATGTTACTTTTGAACAATACCTTAAGCGATGTGGAAATCCAAAATAATAACAATACTAGTTTTTCTGATCCCAGAAAAAACTCTGTTAAACAAACTATCAGTGGTACTTTAGAAATATTGTCTCTTTTTGATTTAGCAATGTCTTTAAATAGCAATAAAAAGTCTGGCAAACTAAACATTCACACCTCAAAATTTGAAGCCTACATAATATTCGATAGGGGTGATATTATCCACGCTGATTTTTATGGCAGAACCGGTTCTAAAGCTTTAGCTATGATTTTTGTAAAATCTGATGGCGACTCAGAATCTCAGTTTTTATTTGAGGCCGAAGAAGGCCCTATGACAGATTCTCCTATCAGCATTACAATACCCTTTAAGGAACTTCTTTTTAAAATAGCTGTTGCCTTAGATAATTATCGTAAAAAACCACAATAGCTAAGAGCCTTTTTAACTAGGAGTTTGCTAAAAATATTTTTAGCAAATTTTAGTTTATATAGTTTCGATAATACATTGATGGCTATCGATGTGTGCTAATTTATAGAACATGCTCGAGCCTAGCCCTTTAAAAAGCAATTTAAGCACTATCTTCAAAGCTCTTGCTGACCCAGCCAGATTAAAAATTCTAAAATTTCTAGCTGGCAATGTCGAGGGTCCCTGTTGCCCTCTTATGGAGTCTATATGCGCTTGTGATTTAGAAGAGCTAACTAAATTATCTCAACCGACAGTCAGCCATCATATGAAGGTCTTAAGTAGTTCTGGCCTGACAATAGCAACTAAAAAAGGCAGGTGGAAATACTATAAAATAGATAAAGAAACAATAGAACAGTTAGAATTATTTTTAGCGGAGCTTAAATAGCAAAAATTTTTAGTTTAACATATTGATGTCTATCAATATGTTAGGAGGATAATATGGATACAGCCGTTTTTTTAAACAAATTAGCAAACAATATAGGCAAAAGCCTTATTTTTGACTTTAATGGTAAAACAATCAATAAAGGCTATCATGTCACCGAATTTAAGGCTAGCGATGTAAATTCGGTAGATTGTGGAGGCAATTCAAACCACTGGCAGGAATTTACCCTACACATTACTGCCCCAGTAAAAACATCTCCTGCAAAAGAATACATGTCAGTTGAAAAGTTCTTAGATATTTATAAAAAGGTCGCTACAGTCGCAATGTCCAGCACAAATATCAATTCAATAGATAAGGCTCTAATTCGAGTTGAATATGCTAATACAAATGGTATAGCTATCAGCTACATTGTAGATACTATTGAGATAACTGAGGATAGCCTAATCGTCAAAACCTTGGCTCCGGGAACTACTTGTAAAGCCACTGACTATCTAACAGGGGTTGTGCCATTAGCTACTGTTGTTAGTGATGAGTTTAGCTGCTGTTAGAATTCTTGTGCTAAACTCTTAAACTAAATGAAAAATCTCTACTACGGTTGGAAAATCACTTGGGCCCTAGCCATAACTCTTACGGTGAGTTATGGCATTTTATATTATGGCTTCGGTGTTTTTACCAAAGCCATAGAAGCCGAATTCTCTTGGTCAAGGGTGCAAACCTCGGGTGCATTTTCTTTGGCTCTTTTGATATCTGGTCTAGTGGCATTTTCGGTTGGTGGCTTAGTTGATAAATACGGTGCTAGGTGGCTCATGACAGCAGGCTCAGTATTGGCAAGCATAGTTGTCTTTGCATGGTCTTATATAAATAGCTTAAGAGATTTTTACCTTGTGCAAGCTGGCATTGGTCTAGCCATGAGCACAATTTTGTATCCTGTTGGTTTTACTGTTATTGCAATTTGGTTTAGGTTTAAACGACCCAAAGCAATGCTAATTGTCACCTTTGTAGCTGGTTTAGCTAGCACTATTTTTATCCCGTTTGAAACCTACTTGTTAGAAATTATGGATTGGCGTAGTGCTTTGCGAGTACTAGCTTTAGTTTTAGCCATTACCACTATCCCCTTGCATGCATTGATTCTTAAAAGGCGGCCCGAAGATATTGGTAAATTAGCCGATGGTCTAGAATTAGATATAAAAAATTCAAATTTTGAAGTCGAAAAAAGCATTAGCACTAAAGAAGCTTTTAAAATGCCAAGTTTTTGGTGGTTTAGTTTGGCATTTGCACTATCCGCACTTACCGTCAATGCTATTGCTAGCCATCTGGTACCGCTATTGACCGAAAGAAATTATAGTACCGCTATTGTTGCGGCTGCAGCTGGCTCAGTAGGTATTATGCAATTAGCTGGTAGAATTGTCTTTACCCCATTAAACGGTCGTATCTCATTGCGCAAAATTTCTGCTATTACTTTTGCAACTCATACAATTGCATTATTGATTTTGGCTTTATTCATATCCAATTCTGGGCTCTGGCTTTTTGTGATCTTTTATGGCATTGGTAATGGGGCAACCACCTTGGCAAGGGCAGCACTTATCGCTGATACTTATGGGGCTGCAAATTATGGAGCAATTAGCGGTGCTATGGCAATTTTCATTGCCTTAACTCAAGCTATAGCTCCAATAGGTGCTGGCTTTTTGCATGACTACTCTGGCAACTATCAAACAGTTATCTTTACACTAGCCACAGCCTCTGCAATTGCTGTAATAGCTGTATACAAAGCACAAAAAGAACAAGCTTAAGATTGATAGAGCGAAAGAACACAGCCCTAAATAACAATAATTAAAACATATAATAGCTAGCATAATGAATGAATTTAGCAAAAGAAAAAGACTAGAAGCCATAATTTCTGGCAAAAAAGCTGATAGAACCCCAATAGCCCTCTGGCGACACTGGCCAGGTGACGACCAAAATGCCCAAGCCCTTGCAAGCACCACTATAAAATGGCAAAAAGACTACGATTGGGATTTGGTAAAACACTCACCATCTAGTAGCTACACCGTAGCTGATTATGGTCTAAAAGACATCTGGACTGGCAACATCGAAGGCACCCGAGATTATCTTTACCGTCCCGTTCAAAAACTAGCAGATTGGGCTGCCATAAAACCATTAGATATTTCTAAAGGAGCTTATGCCGAGCAGTTAAAAACTACCCATTTACTAAAACAGGGTATAGACGAAACTACTCCTTTGGTAGTCACTATTTTCTCGCCACTTACCCAAGCTCACTATATGGCTACTAATACCATCTTACTAAGCCATTTGCGCAGTAACCCTAGTGCAGTTCATAGTGCCCTTAAATCACTAACAGTAAATACCTTAGACTTTATAGCTGAGATAAAAAAAATTGGCATCGACGGAATATATTATGTCATTCAGCACAATCGCTATGACTTATTAAATATTGACGAATTTAATAAATTTGGTCGTTTTTATGATGCCCAAGTATTAGAAACAGTACAAGATTTATGGCTAAACATTTTACATATTCACGAAACCAATATAATGTTTGACGAAGTTGCTGATTACCCTGTACAAATAATAAATTGGCACGACCGTGATACAGCACCATCATTGCAGGAGGGTTTGAAAAGATTTTCTGGGGCAGCAAGTGGTGGTATATCACAAACAACCCTACACCAAGAAAGCCCTGATGCTGCCTTAGCTGAAGCTGCTGATGCAGTTGCCCAAACCAAAGGCCGCTTATTACTTGGTACCGGTTGTGTTTCTTTGGCAACTACTCCACTTGGCAATATCCGTGCCTTGCGTGAATTTGTTGAAAGATAATAGCAAAGCTAAAGTACAGGTATAATAGTAGAAATATGGAAAACCAAAAAAAGCTATTGACTTGTCAAAAAAAGCTATTTACACTGCCCCCCGAGCTACACTATCTAAACTCTGCTTATATGTCACCATTGTCGAAAAGAGTGCAAGAAGCAGGTCTGGCTGGGGTAGCGGTTAAAGGCAACCCCAACCAAATAAGCCCCAAAGATTTTTTTAAAAAGAGTAATCAGCTAAGAAATTTATTTGCAAAAATAATCAATGTTCAGGCTAACAGAGTTGCCTTAATACCCTCAGTTTCTTATGGAATAAATACAGTTGCCGCAAACCTAAAAGCTAATAAAGGGCAAAACATTGTGCTAATGCATGAGCAGTTTCCTAGCAATGTGTATCCTTGGCGTAGATTTGCAAGTAATGGTGTAGAAATAAAAACTGTTTCCCCCCCCAATACAAATATTAATCGTGGCAAAGAGTGGAATATAAGGATACTAGAAGCAATCGATAAAAATACTGTAATTGTTGCCATGCCCCAAGTCCATTGGACTGATGGAACTTTGTTTGACTTAGAAAAAATAGGCCAACGTGCCCGAAGCGTAGGAGCGGCTCTTATAATTGATGCAATTCAATCGGTAGGTGCTTATCCTTTTGATAATGCTAAAATAAAAGCAGATGCAGTAATAGTAGCCAATTACAAGCACCTAATGGGGCCATATGGCATTGGCTATGCCTATTATGGAGAGCGTTTTGACAATGGCACACCATTAGAAGATAACTGGCTATCTCGCAAAGGTAGTGAGGATTTTAGCAAATTAATTGACTATCAAGATGAATATGCCAGTGGTGCAGCTCGTTTTGATATGGGCGGTCGTGCCAACCCGATTTTACAGACCATGGCAGTTGCATCTTTAGGGCAGGTTTCAGAATTTGGAGTAGATAATATTCAAAACTACTGCCAGCAACTCATTGCCCCATATACCGATAAAATACAAGAGCTTGGTTTTGATATTGAAGACAGAAACTGGCGAGGAGCTCATTTATTTGGCATTCGTTTGCCTGATAATATTGACTTGTTAAGGCTAAAAACTGTCTTAGAGCAAAATAATATTGTGCTGTCGGTACGTGGTGATGCAATTCGAGTTTCACTTAATATCTACAATGATGCAGCAGATATGCACGCCTTACTGAATGTTTTGAAAGTGGCAATCGGCAATTAGAATAATCTAGCTATATTAATCAAGAGGATTGAGCCACTTCAAATTTTTAAATTTTGCAAAATCTCGGTTGGTGGAACAAAGCGTGTCAAATATTAATTAAAATAAAACTGTCTTTGTTCCGTCAGCAGCACCGCTAATATATACAGTTGCATGAATATTCATTTGCTTATAATATAAATTCCTAACCGCATTACTAAAATCCTGAATATACTTAGTTTCTACCAAGGCCACAGCACAACCACCAAAACCAGCACCGGTCATTCTGGCACCATAACAAGAGATTTGTTTTAGGGCACAATCCACCATTATATTTAAAGCTTTTGATGAGACCTCAAAGTCATTTTCTAACGATTTGTGGCTAGCTAGCATCAATTGCCCAAAAGTTTTATAGTCAGATTTTTCTAAGGCTTTAGTCGCTGCTATAACTCGCTCGTTTTCACTGATGACATGTCTGGCTCGTTTTTCTAAGAGCGTTGAGAGTAAAGAAGTTTTTTCTTCAAATTCTTTTAAGCTAATATCGCGTAAGGTTTTTATCCCTAAAAGTTTAGCAGCTTCTTGGCATTGTGCAAATCTCTCATTGTATTTAGAATCAACTAAGCCTCGTCTAGTATTAGTATCCATAATAACTACTGCAATGTTGTGAATTGGATAATTTTTAGTTTCTAAACTACGGCAATCAATTACTGATGCAAAACCCTTTTTGGCTGTTGCGACGACTAGCTGATCCATTATGCCAGAGTTTAAACCAAGCCAGTCATTTTCTACCTTTTGACTAATCAAGGCCATTTCTTTTGCATCCCAAGTAAAATTGGAAACTTCAAAAAAGGCTCGAGCCGATACTAATTCTAAAGCAGCAGAAGAGCTAAGCCCTGCCCCCCGCGGTATATCCCCATAAATTACCCCCTCCCAAGCGTTTAAGCTATAAGCTGCAACTTGCAAATAAAAAGCAAGACCTTTAATATACTCGAGCCAACCCGATTCTTTTTCAATATTAGCCAGCTCAAATTCTCCCCATTCTTGATTATTGACAGAATATATTTTTACGAGATTATCAAATCTTGGCCGCAAAGCAATCCAAATACTGCGTTCTATTGCCATCGGCATTACAAAGCCATCATTGTAATCGGTGTGCTCACCAATTAGATTTACTCTACCTGGAGCGCGGACAATATACTTTGGCTCTTGGCCAAACTTCTCTTTAAAGGTTTTTAAGACCTTTTCTTCATTTGTCATAAATTTTCCTTATAGTGAATAATTGAGCATTCTCGTAAAAGCTCCGCTGCCTGCTCGGCTGTTATATCTCTTTGTGCTTGGGCTAACCACTCGTAGCTAGCTACAAATTTTTGCAGCTTTGCCGAGCGTAAAAGTGGCGGATAATAGTGGGCATGCAGTTGCCAATGTTCGTTATTTTTGCCATTACTGGGGGCAGCGTGCCAGCCCGACATATAAGGAAATGACGTTTGGAAGAGGTTGTCATATCTCGTTAGCAAATTCTTTAATATTTCAGCTAAACTAGCGCGTTCATTTTTATTTAAATCTGGCAATGCCAGAACATGGCGTTTGGGTAAAACTAAGGTTTCAAAGGGCCAATAGGCCCAATATGGTACTACTACTATCCAGTGTTCATTCTCGCTCACAATTCTTTGCTTTTGAATTTGCTCGAGCCTAAGGTAATCAAGTAGCATTGGGCTTTTGTGCAATTTAAAATATCGCAGTTGCTGTAGTTCTTCTTTTATAACCTCATTGGGCAAAAAGTCACTAGCCCATATCTGCCCATGTGGATGAGAATTAGAACAGCCTACTATCTCACCTTTATTTTCAAAAATTTGCACCCAATTATATTTCTTTGCTAATTCCTTAGCTTGCTGGGCCCATAAATCTACTACTTTTAATATTGCTAATAAATCCATTTCAGCCAAACTAAGATCATGCCGAGAAGAAAAACAAATTACTCGGCATTCACCAGAAACAGCCCTGCTATAAAGCAAATTCTGTATTTTAGACTGATAATTATTATCCACTTCTATTAAAGCAGGAAAGTCATTAGTAAAAACAAAAGTATCTTTATAATCTGGATTCTTTTGCCCATTTGACCTACTGTTATTAGGGCAAAGATAACAATTTGGCTCATATGGCTCTGGGTTAGTTAGTTTAGGCTTTTCAAGCTTGCCTTGCCAAGGCCTCAAATTACGCTGCGGAGAGACAAGAATCCATTCTCCAGTTAAGATGTTTTTGCGGCTATGGGCTTGTTTTTCTAAGTCAAAGTTCATCTTTGCCTCCAAATATTCTTTGGCTTTACTATTAAAATAATACCGCTTATATAAGCAATAATATAGCTTTGGCATTTTAACTAAACATGCAATTAATTTAATATTGTTTTTAAGAAACTGCCAGAGTAATAAAATTTAAATCTTAGTAGCCAGAATTAAAAAGCGCAAAGAATATATACAAATAAGTAAGTGCTAAAATACAGATAGCCTTTAGCTTTACATCTCATAAAAACGCTATTAGTACTACCAAACTCAACGAAGTAGCTCTCTTAAAAAACATTTATCAAGCTGTTTCACATTTTCATTATTTAGAGTTTGGCTGCCTACAACTTTATCCTTGTGTATAAGTTGAAATAGCAAAAAGATCTATCTTGGGTTTGCTATAAAATCTGCTTTCTCAGGCTCGAGCCTTTTTTAATAATTATCATGACCCAGTTATTTTTAAGCAATAGATTCATCTAAAACCAAAAGCAATCTTAAAATCGTTTTCAAAACAGCTCTCTTTATGTTTTAAGTACTCATGTTGTTAATAATAAATTTGCGTGATATAGTCCAAATGCTGAACATATAGCCTGCGTAATGTCATCTTTACGCAGACAAATAGTAGTTCCTAAGGAGGAACCATGAAAACTTTCAGAGTAGTTATTTTAGCTGCAGTACTCGGGTTGCTAGCTCTTGCTAGTGCACAAAGCCAACTAGAGATTTTCTCTTGGTGGGCAGGCGATGAAGGCCCAGCTCTACAAGCTTTATTAGATAGGTATAATGAGCTTCACCCTGATGTAAATGTTATCAATGCAACGGTCACTGGTGGTTCTGGTGTAAACGCAAGAGCCGTTCTAAAAACTCGTATGCTCGGTGGCGATCCACCAGATTCTTTCCAAGTTCATGCAGGTCAAGAGCTAATTGGTACATGGGTTGTAGCTGACCGCATGGAGAATTTAGAAGACTTATATAAAGAACAAGGCTGGCTAGAGAAGTATCCAGCAGGCTTGCTTAAGTTATTAAGTAATGATGACGGCATTTGGAGTGTTCCTGTAAATATCCACCGCTCAAATGTTATGTGGTACAAGCCTGCAAAAATTGAAGAGCTTGGCGTTGTGGTTCCTAATAGCTGGGATGAATTCTTGGCAATATGTCCTGACTTAAAAGCTGCTGGGGTTACTCCATTAGTAGTTGGTGAAAATTGGACTCAACAACACCTTTGGGAATCTGTAGCACTTGGTGTTTTAGGTGCCGATGATTGGGCTAACCTTTGGAATGGAAGCCTAGCATTTAATAGCGATAAGGCTCAAAATGTTTGGGATGTCTTTGGTCAAGTTATGGCATGTACCAATGATGATGCATCTGGTCTTAGTTGGCAACAAGCTACTGATCGTGTTATCTCTGGCGAAGCCGCCTTTAATATCATGGGTGACTGGGCTGCTGGTTATATGACAACTACACTTGAATTAGAACCAGGCAGTGGCTTTGCATGGGCTGCTTCTCCTGGTACAGATGGTATATTCTTAATGCTATCTGATTCATTTGGTCTACCTAAAGGCGTTGCTAATCGTGAAGCTGCTATTGACTGGCTAAAACTATTAGGTTCTGCCGAAGGTCAAGATATCTTCAACCCTCTAAAAGGCTCTATTGCTCCGCACTTAGATAGTGACTTAAGCAAATATAATGCTTACTTGCAATCTGCAGCCGCTGATTGGAATAGCAATGTAGTTGCTGGTAGCCTAATCCATGGTGCTGCTGCCAAAGAAGCATTCCAAAGCCAATTTGGTACAATTTTGGAAATCTATTTGTCTAGCGGTAGTGCACAAGCTGCTGCAAATGCTGCAAATGCAATTGCTCAGCAAGTTGGTTTAGGACAATAAATCAGTTAATTAATAAAATAGGCGAGCTTAACGGCTCGCCTATTTTATTAATTAAGGGTATTTATTTGAAATGAACTCTAAACACAATTAAAAAATTCAAAGAGAATGCCAAACACATATACAGAGCTTATCGAACTAAGGGTTGAAAGTTTTTACTTTCTGAAATTTCTATAATCTATTTAGTTTTAGCAAAGCTTTCCCCTTCTTCGTCAGTTTCTTTAAATTACTCTAGTTTCATTTAAGCCCCCTATTTTTTCTACTAGCTACTTGCTAGCTAATTTCTCTCCGAAAGAATCCTCATGATTAAAAAAGACCGTCTCACCGCAATTTTAATGCTCATGCCATCTGTTATTTTATTAGCGATATTTGTCTATGGTTTTATTGGCCAAACCGTTTATACTTCATTAACAAATTGGGGTATGGACCCAAGCCAAGCCTTGGCAATAAACCCCAAGATTAAGTTTGTTGGCTTTGCTATGTATAAAGAGCTTTTTACAGGCTTTATTGATATACGTTTTCGCCAAGACCTTGTTAATACTTTTTTCTTTACTATTTTCTTTATTGCAGGCTGCCTAGTTTTGGGCTTGGGCCTAGCGTTTTTATTAGACCAAAATCTAAAAGCTGAAGGTCTTTATCGCACAATATTTTTATTGCCAATGTCACTATCATTTATTGTTACTGGTACTATCTGGCGTTGGTTATTACAACCCAAAGGTGGTATTAATATGCTGCCTAGTTTGATTGGGCTCGAGCCTATGCAATCGCGCTGGCTAACCACCCGAGAGCAAATTTGGCAGTTTAACTGGCAAGACATACCCCAATTCACAGGCTGGCTTATTGTACTTGTACTACTCTGGATTAGCTTTAGTGCTTTTCGTAATAAAAATAAAAGCCGTGCTTTAGTAGCTTTTATTTCATTATTAGCAATAGCCGCTTGGAGTGCCTTTATTGCTCCTAAAATACTAATTTTACCTTATCCAGAAACACATGGTTTTAATATTGCCTTTGTTGGCATTATTATGGCTGCCATCTGGCAAATGTCTGGCTATACCATGGCTTTATATTTGGCGGGTCTGCGCGGCATTCCGCAAGCACTCCGCGAAGCTGCCTCGGTAGATGGTGCTAACGAATGGCAGATTTACAGGCATGTTGTATTGCCACTTTTAAAACCAATTAGCTTATCTGCCATGATTATTTTGGGCCATATAAGCCTAAAGATTTTTGACCTTATTTTTGCAATGACAGGTGCAGATAATTCAACTACTGATGTACCAGCACTTTTAATGTATTTAACAACTTTTAGGGCAAACCAATTTTCCAAGGGCGCGGCAATAGCAGTTATTTTATTGATTATGGTCGCCTTTGTAATAATCCCTTATTTATGGACTAGCTTAAGGTCCGAGGTAGAGCGATAATGACTAAACATAAACTATGGCGATTTCTATTTTATTTTTTAATAACTGCAGCAGCAATTGTATTTTTAATTCCTGTTTATTTGGTGCTTATTACCAGCCTAAAAGACCCTGGAGCAATTAATCTAAACAGTACCTGGCAGTTGCCCAAAGTTTGGTACTGGCAGAGCTTCGCCGAAGCTTGGGATTTATTAGCACCTAAATTTGTTAATAGCTTAATTCTCACAGTTTCTGCAACTTTGCTCTCGGCGTTTTTTGGCTCTATGAATGGCTATATCTTAAGCAAATGGCGCTTTCCTGGGGCTAATATTATCTTTCCATTAATGCTATTTGGTATGTTCATTCCTTACCAGAGTATTTTGATTCCACTTTTTAAATTCTTACGTGATACCGGGCTTTATGGCGGTTTACCAGGGCTTATCTTAGTACATGTTGTTTACGGTCTGCCAATTACCACTTTGATATTTAGAAATTTTTATGCCGAAATTCCTGACGATATGCTCGAGGCTGCCAAAGTAGACGGTGCCAGCTTTTTTGGGATTTATTCCAAAATAATCTTTCCACTATCAATCTCTGGTTTTGTGGTAGTAATTATCTGGCAATTCACCCAAGTTTGGAATGAGTTCTTGTTTGCGGTAGTACTAACAAAAAACAACTCTCAACCTATTACCGTAGCCTTAGCCCAACTTGCTGGTGGTGAGGCTGTAAAGTGGAATTTACCAATGGCAGGTGCTATTTTGACTGCCCTACCAACACTATTAGTTTATATAGTCTTGGGTCGTTATTTTATTAGAGGTTTACTAGCTGGGTCAATCAAAGGCTAAGTTATAAAACATAAAGGGGGATGTATTTTAATAATTTCCCCCTTTATGATGCTAAACCAAATAATCAATAGCTGGTGCAAAATTAGCTTTGATTTGAAACTTTTCAACATAGATAGGTTCCGAGAAAAAAGCTCTTATTTTCCGACGTGATATAAAATCTTCTTCGCTATGCTGCCAGCCGTAAAAATTGCGGTAAAAACTAAAAAGTTCTTTCACGGCTTCTATTTGCTTGCTTATATCTACGCTTACCACAGGTCTATTAATTGCATCAGAATGATATTGATAAAAGCGTACGGGTTTACGGTGAGGCTCTAAACTATTACCGTCTTCATTTAGTATTTTAGGAATACGGGCTAATGTCACCGCATCAAAGGCGATTTTAGCAGTCATACGGTGGTCTGGGTGGGGGTGGTCATCACTCCAAGTTATTACTGCATCTGGTTTAAATTTGGCATAAATTTTAGCAATCTGCAAGGCCTCTTGGCGTGAGCCAGTCATATAGGAATCACGCATATCTAAAAATTCAAAACTAGCACCTACAGTATCTGCAACAAATTTGCCATGCTCTATACGCTCGGCTTGCACTTCGGCAGTTTCTTTGTCACCAAATTGGCTGGCTAGCTCACCCTTGGTTGTCCACAAAAATTTGACGCTGTCGCCACGTTCAGCATGTTTTTTTAATGTTCCTACACAGCCTAATTCATCATCAGGATGTGGAAATACCGCTAATATTCGCATTTTTAAATATTAACCGTATTAGCAAGAGACTTTGGTTAGCTAGGTTTTTATTTTTTCTTCGTAAATATCATAATCCAAACCTTTAATATCTAGTGAATGCTCCTCGCTTAAATTTGCCTGTCTGTTTGTATCTATCATAAACATTCCGTATTTGCTATACCTATCACAAATATCAATCGGGATAATATCAAACTCAAGAACGATGTTCTTTTTGGTTTTCTTTATAAACATCAAATGAATCAGGATAGCAACTTAACTAATAGAAGACCAAGTAAGAATAAATAACAGACTTTAGTTATTATTAGTTGCTACACTTCGCTATATGTCC
>CAMZLP010000093.1 GCA_947311535.1 uncultured Deinococcota bacterium
GCTTTTACATACTGGGCATTCAATATTTTGTACACTGATATTGGGATAGGTATTTGTGTTCATAACAATTCTTATCCCTTTTTATTTCCTTTGTCAATCTTTGGTCATACGAATTTTCCAGTTGTCTCCTTATAACCAACTTAGGTTTTTAAGATAACTAATCTACAGGTTGGTTTTTTTAGACTACTACAAGATTTTATAACTAAAATGGCGGTAGAAATGACAATGTTAATCATAACTGAATACTCCTAGGCTTTCCCTGTCGAATATTTTAATTATAAGTGGGCATTTCAAAGAGTTGGGAATGCAAAAACATTCATTTTCAGCAATGAATAAGGGTTCCAAATAATATTAGGTAAATTTTGAGTCGTTCAAGTTTATTACCTAAATTTATGCTCACTAAATTAAAAGTGAGCTTAAAACATTTTATATAAGTTGATTAATACTTTGTTAATCAATCTTAAAAAATTTTGTATAATTAAATCCAAAAACGCCTTAAATAATAAGGTATAGTCCTTCATGGCTTCAAAATATTTGGAAATACGTGGTGCAAAACATCATAACCTAAAGAATCTAGATTTAAAAATACCGCGTGACAAATTTGTGGTGATAACTGGTGTTTCTGGTAGTGGTAAATCCTCACTTGCTTTTGACACAATCTATGCCGAGGGGCAGCGGCGTTATGTTGAGAGCTTGTCTAGCTATGCTCGGCAGTTTTTAGGGCAAATGGAAAAGCCTAAAGTCGATTTTATCGGTGGGCTCTCCCCTGCTATTGCCATAGAGCAAAAAACAGTTAGTAAAAACCCACGCTCTACCGTGGCAACCGTTACCGAAGTCATGGATTATTTACGACTTTTATACGCCAATGTTGGCACTCCGCACTGCCCTAATTGTGGCCGTGAGGTAGAAGCCCAGACGGCAGAACAGATTGTAAACCAGTTGCTTTGTTTTGAAGCAAAAACCCGTTTTCAGATTTTGGCACCAGTTGTAAGAAACCGCAAAGGTAGCCATCAAGATAGCTTTACCATTGCCAAATCGGAGGGTTTTGTAAGAGCTAGGGTAAACGGTGAAGTCATCAATTTAAATGAGCAGCCAAAATTAGAAAAAAAGAATAAACACAGCATAGAAATAATAGTAGATCGCTTGCAATTGCCAAAAAACCCAGATAATGAATTTATTAGCAGATTGACCGAATCGGTAGAGATAGCTCTAAAAACGGCTGAAGGCTTGCTAATAATTGCCAAAGATAATGGAGATATTTTATTGAGTGAGCATAATGCTTGTGCTCATTGTAATTTGAGCTTTCCGGAATTATCTACCCAGATGTTTAGCTTTAATAGCCCGCTGGGCATGTGTGAAACTTGCTATGGTTTGGGTACGCAAATGATACCTGACCCAAAGTTGATTATCAACGATGCTAATTTAAGTATTAATGATGGTGCACTTAGGTATTATGGTGAAGTCAAAAAGAAAGATGGTTGGAATGTGAGTGCTTTAGAATCTATTGCTAGGCACTATGGTTTTAGCTTAGATACGCCTTGGAAAGATATTGATAAAAAAGCTCGAGACGCTATTCTTTATGGCTCTGGTAGAGAGAAAATAGTATTTACTCACAGGACTAAAAGAGGGCGTTCTAGAACATCTAAGAAAAAGCTTTATGGAGTTATCTATAATATTGAAAGGCGTTACCGTGAAACATCTAGCGAGATGGCTCGAACTTGGTATGAGGGCTTTATGCTCGAGCAAAATTGTCCGAGCTGCTCGGGCGGGCGTTTAAACGATGCTGCTAGAGCGGTGAGAGTTGGGGGGCAAAGCCTACCAGAGCTTAACTCTATGAGTATTCAGGAATTATTTATTTGGATTAATGAATTAGAAGATAGGCTCGAGCCTTATCAAATTAAAATTGCCGAAGAAATCATCAAAGAAATCAGCGAGCGTTTGCAGTTTATGTTAAATGTTGGTTTGCACTACCTCACCCTAAACCGCAAGGCAGGCACATTATCTGGTGGCGAGGGGCAGCGCATACGCTTGGCTAGCCAAATCGGCAGTGGCTTAATGGGGGTTTTATATATTTTAGATGAACCCAGTATTGGCTTGCATGCTAGGGATAATTTGGCACTAATAGAAACCTTAGAAAAATTACGAGATATGGGTAATACCGTAATTGTAGTAGAGCATGACGAAGAAACCATGCTTAGAAGTGATTATATTTTGGACCTGGGGCCAGGGGCTGGCGTACAAGGTGGCGAGCTTGTTGCCAAGGGTACTCCAAAACAAATATTAAAGAATAAAAACTCTTTAACAGGTCAGTTTTTAAGTGCTAAAAGAGTAATTACTGCCCCTAATGCCAAAAGGAGAACTGCTAGGGCTTGGCTCGAGCTGACCGGAGCAGAGCTCAATAACTTGCAAAAAATTGATGCCAAATTTCCACTTTCTACCCTAACTTGCGTAACAGGCGTTTCTGGCAGTGGAAAGTCTAGCTTGGTTACTGGTACGCTCTTTCCGGCATTAGCCAAAAAACTATCCAGCAGCAAAAAAATTGCTGGCAAACATAAATCAATAAAAGGCTTAAAGCAAGTTGACAAGGTCATTCATATTACCCAATCACCAATTGGTAGAACTCCGCGCAGCAATCCTGCTACTTATGCAGGAGCTTTTGATGCCATCAGACAAGTATTTACCCTTACTCCCGAAGCAAAAAAACGTGGTTATAAAGCCGGTAGATTTAGCTTTAATGTAAAAGGTGGTCGCTGCGAGGCTTGTGGCGGGCATGGGCAAAACAGAATAGAAATGCACTTTTTGGCCGATGTTTGGGTAACTTGTAAAGAGTGCAAAGGTAAACGCTACAACCGTGAAACCCTAAGCGTAAAATACAAAGGCAAAAATATTGCCGATGTACTAAATATGGATGTTCAAGAAGCATTATTGTTTTTTGAAAAACACCCCCGAATTGCCAAAATATTGCAAACCTTGCACGATGTCGGCTTAGATTATATAAAACTAGGTCAGAGTGCCACTAGCTTTTCAGGCGGTGAAGCCCAGCGTATAAAACTCGCCAAAGAGCTGAGTAAACGAGATACCGGTAAAACTGTCTATATTTTAGATGAGCCAACCACAGGCTTACATTTTGTAGATATTCAAAAGCTCTTAGAGGTCTTGCATCGCTTGGTCGAGCAGGGCAACACTGTAATAATAATTGAGCACAATATGGACGTGATTAAAACTGCTGACTGGTTAATAGATTTGGGCCCCGAAGGTGGCGATGGCGGCGGCCAAATAATCGCCCAAGGCACGCCAGAAGATATTATTAAAAACAAAAGCAGTTATACTGCAAAGTATTTGGCAAAAGTATTAAATCTTTAAAAAGCAAAGTAGCCTAATAATAAATACCCATCACTCGGTTTTGTACCTTCTTTTTATAATTATTAACAACCAGCATAAAAAAATAAAGTTAATCTTTAAAGATAAAAGATTGGTGGTGCAAGTAGCCTTATAAATAACAGGCTTTTCTAAAAAAGAATGACTTATCTACTGTAACTTAACAGATAATTTTCTGCTATATGATTAATTCCTGAGTTTGGCTGGTGCATGGGCATATTTAAAATAGGGAAATATTTTAGGTATTATTTATATAAAATAGTAAAGGACAAAGAAAATGTCAACAGATCAAAGAAAAAAACTATTTGCTACCAAAACGCAGTTTGTTAATTACAAATCTAATCATTATAATAGATATAGAGTGTTAACAGAACTAGATGTATTAAATAACGAAATATTAGAACAATATCCTGAAGTATTACAAATTCTTTTACGAGACCACACAACGCAGAAAAATATATTCTGGGCGACTGACAATTATGAACATTTAGGAATTGGGTATAATTATGATGACATGATTATACTAGAATTAATTACTGGTAAGAATATTAACCTAATAATACCGCGTATCCAAAAAGACAAAACACTTCAACAAATTCGCTCAAAAGAAATGGCGGAGGTATTTACCCCATCTTGGATTTGTAATGCTCAAAATAACTTAATTGATAATGCTTGGTTTAGAAAAGAAAATGTTTTTAATACTGAAGTATATTTACCCAACGGTGCTTCATCGTGGAATGCGACCTATAAAAAAGTTGAATTTCCAGAAGGTAAAACTTGGAAGCACTATATAAGAGATACGCGGCTTGAAATTACTTGTGGCGAAGCACCATATATTACAAGTCGTTATGACACGACTACTGGCGAATTTATACCTTTGGAAAAAAGAATAGGACTGCTTGATAGAAAATTACGGGTTATAAATGAAAATGCTACCACAACAAGCGAATGGCTAAAAGCAACTCAAACAGCTTATAAAAATATTTATGCTTTTGAATGGCATGGAGACAATTTGCTTCTTGCTCGTGAAGCTATGCTTTTTACTTTTATTGAAAATTATAAATATAAATTTGGTAAGGATCCTCAGTTAAAATCAATAAAATATATTGCTTATATTATTTCGTGGAA
>CAMZLP010000094.1 GCA_947311535.1 uncultured Deinococcota bacterium
AGAAAATGAGGTAAATTACTTGATATTTGATGAGAACAGCTTTTATTTAACAAATAGTAAATCTAGAATTGCTTTCCTAGAGCTAATATATTGATTTATTTAATTCCGAACTCAGGTTAATTTAAGCTTCTATTGCCTCAATTTCTTGTTTTAAATGTTCTAAGCTTGTTATATTTTCTTCTAAGCTGGCTTTGTTTTTATCAATATTATTAATTTCGCTGCGTACAAATCGGGTATAGGGTTCAATGGCATTTTTAAGTTTATCTAAAGATTTGCGGAGTTCTTTGTTTAGTTCTTGCTCGAGGCTAGCCTCGAGCCCATCTCTAACATCTTGCATTTTTAAATGCAGGTTTTTCTTAGCTGCACTTCTTCGTCTAGGAATGACAAAAAGCCCTAAGCCAGCTACTGCAGTACCCAAAGCAATACCAGTTAAATCAAGGGCTAAGCCCGAGAATATTGCAACTGTGGCAGCTCCTAGACCTAAACCACCAACCAAGCCAATGCCAGAATGCAAAACAGAGTTTTGGAGATTGTTGGCTAGTTTACGTGCTTCTGAATCTTGGTCATAGTTTTCTAAAACCTTTTCGGAATTTAGTTTTAGCTTAGTAATTAGTGAGTCACGGTCATACTGAAATCTACCGCCAATATCACCAATCATTTTTTCTTTACCTGCTTGACGCCGTTGATTAACAAAGCCCATCATGTCTTCCCACAAATTTAGATTGCGTTGTAAAAACCAATCTACTAATTCACTAATTGCAAGGTCAATGTCTTTTTCTACATTTTTAATAACTTGGCTTTCAAAATCCTGTTTGATTCGGTCAGTTTTCATAAGGTTTAAGATATTGCGAGTTCGAATAGTATCATCAAAGAAAATATCACCTCGCTTTTCAACTTCTAATAAGATGTTTTTAATTCTGGCCATATGATTACTAAGTTCACGTTCGGTATCTTTTTCGTATTGATTTAATTGTCTGTCTACTTCAGCTAAAGTTTTTTTGTCATCTTCTAAGAGTTTAAGTCGTTCACTTATTACCTCTTTAAAATTGCTGGCAATTCGCTCTGCCACGCCCAAGGGGTTTAAGAGCTTTAGCTTAAGACGAGAGTCATTGGCCAGAGAATTTTCAATATATTGCTCTAAATCATTTATGCCCGAGTCTTTTATCTTTTCTAAATTATTTTCTTGCTTAGCCATAAAAGCTTGCTTGGCTTTAAGACTAAATATGCTTGGGCTCGAGCCTAATGTAGCTCTGGCATGTTCTGCTACAAAGTTCAAAATCTTTTGCTTTTCTTCATTGCTATCAATAATATCCATTTTATTAATAATAATCACAACTTTTTTACCCCAAGAGGCAATTAGTTCTAAAAACTGTCGCTCACTTTCGGTAAAAGGCCTGTCGGCACTTGTGACAAAAAGTACTAAATCAGCCCTAGGAATAAAGTGCTCGGTCAATTCTTGATGCTCTTTAATAATTGCATTGGTTCCAGGGGTATCAACAAAAGCCACATCTCTTAAAATTTCGGCAGGATATTCGCGGCGTGCTAAAGATGATGATTCTTCAATGATTTTAGGCTCGTCACCGTAGCTGATTATGGTTACTCGGTCAGTTGTAGGTGTAACGCCTTCAGTCATCACCTTTTTAGCTAATAGGGCGTTAATAAGGCTGGATTTGCCAGCATTGTATTCACCAGAAATAACAACCATAAATATGCCATCAAGGTCGCTTAAGGCAGTTTTTAAAGAAGCTAATTCTTCTTCAGAAGCATCTAATTCTAATATGAGTGAATGTAATTTTGATAATTCTTGTCGTTCTTTGCTAACAAGGCTACGAGTGGCCTCGCTTAGTTCAATATTCATAAGCTAATAATAGCATGAGAGTTGCTTGAAACTTGCTTTCTTTGTATCAGTTCTTGGTTAATTATATGCGATAATTTTGCTAATAATAATCTGAGCTTTAGCTTTGGATTCTTTTTAGCTAGAAATTAAAAATGGCTTACCTTAGATAAGCTGTTGTCAAAAAATGCTTAAGATTCCTAATATTTATCATCAAAGAAAGACTATTTGCTAATAATCGCTGTGATAGCATAGCGATTATGAATAGAATTTTTATAAGCATATCTGTATTATTAACAATTATCTTAGCTTCTACCCTAATTGCCCAAGAAACTCAGACCAATTTAGCCTTTGTAGACTCGCAAGCATTAATTGCAGCTCACTCTGCTGGGATTGCTACTGACGTGTTAAGAGAAAAAGCTCAAGTAGAGATTGATGAATTAAAGGCTGCAATTCAAGCATTAAGAGAAGCCGTTGGTAATGGGCAACCTACTGTTGATCAGCAAAATAATTTTGTTAGTTTAAATGAAGCTTTATTATCAACTCAGCAACGCTATGCTAAAGAAATTGGTGAGACTGTACAGCCCGCCTTAGTTGCTGTTGACCAAGCAATTAGAGAAGTTGCTCAAGAAAATGGTTACACAATAGTTTTAGATAGAAACGTAGCGGGCGGAGATGGCATAAACTTGGTTGTATATGCTGATACCGGCCTTGATATTACCAACTTGGTCATAGAAAGAATAAGAACCTTAGAATAGTAAGAATTTAAAATAATGTTAAGCTATTGTGTAATAACAATAGCTTTTTATTTTTGAGCTAAGGAAAGGGAAATTATGGCAACAAAAGATAGTAATGGCAAAGAATTAGAAAATGGCGATAGTGTACAAGTTATAAAAGATTTAAAGATTAAAGGAAGCTCGAGCACACTCAAACGAGGTACCAAGATTAAAAAGATTCGTTTGACTTCTAGCGATAGCGAAGTAGAATGTAGAATTGGTAAAAGTACTATTGTTTTAAAAACTCAATTTTTAAAAAAAGTTTAGCCTTTGGCTAATAAATCTGGGCGACGTTCCTTAGTGCGCTGCAAGGCTTGTTCTTGCCGCCAGGCATCAATTTTGGCATGATGCCCAGTTAAAAGAACCTCGGGTACTTTTAAGTTTTTGTAGTCTTCTGGGCGAGTATATGATGGATAATCTAAAAGACCTGTAGAAAAAGAATCTTGCTGATGGCTGACCGCATCACCAATTACATTTGGGACTAATCGGGCAGTTGCTTCTATTATTGCTAGGGCTGCAATTTCTCCACCCATTAAAATATAGTCGCCAATGCTTATTTCACGGCTTACTAGTGATTCGACTCGAGCATCAAAACCTTCGTATCTGGCTGATAGTATGCAAATATGCTTTTTTTGAGCTAACTCTTCAGCAATTTTTTGATTAAATCTCTCACCAGAAGGGGAGAGCAGAATTATTTCATCAGGTGCAATCTCATCATTTTTAACTTCTTCTATGGCTTTGTCAGCGATATCAACCCGTATAACCATGCCAGAGCCACCGCCATAAGGTCTATCATCTACATGTTTAAATTTATCAGTTGCAAATTTTCTGAGGTCTTGAATATTAAATTCTACTAAGCCTTTATCACTTGCCTTAGCAAGCAGACCATCATTTAAATAATAGCTAAGCAGCTCAGGGAAAAGGCTATAAATACTAAATTTCATAAATTTAAATCAATTAACCCTTCTGGTAAGTCTAGTAGATAAATCCCAGACTCTTTAATTTCAACAAAAGGTGCATCCATTGGGATTAAGACTTGGCCATTGCTGTGTTCAATTACTAATAAAACATTTTTTGAATCAATTATTTCTTTGACTTTGCCAAATTCTTGAGCATCTAAAAAAACCTTTAGCTTTTTTAAGCTATCAACAAAACTGAGCTCATTGTCAAAAAGCTCTGCTGGGGCATATACACCCCGATTGACCAATTTTTTGGCACTATCAATATCAAAGGCACAGCTTAAGTAAACAATAATATTTTTACCCAGTTCTTTGATTTCTCGAATATTGCTTTTGCCAGTATTTTCAATAAATACTTCATCTAATTCAAAAATAGCTTCAGCTTCAGCCTCAGCAAGAGGGTAAAAACGAAGCCCCCCAGCTAGTTGGAATGTTTTACCTAGTTTTCCTAAGTAGATATAGTCTTTGGGGGGATTGTTATTTCTCATTTAAGTTGTTAGATTAATCGACTAGTTGAACCTCTATCTCTTGTCTACCTTCAGCAGCGGCTCGAGCCAAAGTACGGATACTATTTATGACCCTTCCACCACGACCAATAATTCGGCCAGCATCTTTTTCAGCACATCGGATTTCTATTAATAAACCTTTAGCTGAAGGCATTGTAGTTATTTCTAATTCATCAGGATTAGAAACAATATGCTGGCTTAAAAAGTTGACAAGTTCAATAGACATTTCTTAGGCACTAGCCTCTTGATTTGCCTTATGCTTGGCACTTTCAATATAAGCTTTTGTACGCTTCGCCCTTACTTTTGCAGGCACTTCTACGCCAGATTGCTCTAATAATCTAACAGCGCGCAAGGTTGGTTGAGCACCTAGACCAAGCCAATGTGCAGCTCTTTCATTATCAATCTTTAAATACTCTTCAACAGTTTTACGTGGGTCATAAAAGCCCAAAGACTCTATATAGCGACCATTACGCTTTTTATGTGAATCCACAACTACTACACGGTAGTGAGGATTCTTTTTTGCGCCAAAGCGCATTAAACGAATTTTAACCACAGTTTGTTTCCTCCAGAAAATCTTAGACAAGAATCAAATGATATAGTAATCAGCTTAATTCTATCAAACTACTAATCATACAAGAAAAATCCTAGTTATGCTAGTATTTTAGCGCATTTTCCTTTTAGCATTTCTTTTTGGCTTTTTCCTAGGCCTTCTTTTATTCATGCCTTTTAGCATTTTCTTCATTTGCTCATAGTTTTTCATCAACCTATTTACATCTTGTATTTTTGTGCCACTACCTTGAGCTATTCTCTTTCTTCGGCTAGCATTTAAGAGCCTTGGCTTACGCCTCTCTAGATCAGTCATACTAGAAATTATTGCTTCAATACGAGCTATTTCGCCTTCATCAACCTCTGAGCCAGCAGGCAGCATTTTATTAGCTCCAGGGATTAGCTTCATAACATCCATAAAGCCACCCATTTTTTTAATTCTGCGCATTTGAGTTAGCATGTCTTGCAAGCTAAAATCTGCAATATTTTTTATTTCTTCTTCGTCATCATCTTCTTCTAGTTGTTTGGCTTTTTCTATTAGGGTTAGTACGTCCCCCATACCCAAGATTCGGCCGGCTATTCTTTCGGGGTGAAAAGGCTCGAGCCCGTCAATTTTTTCACTCATACCAGCAAAGTAAATTGGTTTTCCGGTAACATGCCTTGCTGATAAGGCTGCACCGCCTCTAGCATCACCATCTAGTTTAGTTAAAATAAGCCCAGAGACACCAATGCGTTCATCAAATGAATTGACTACTGGTAGTGATTGTTGGCCTGTCATAGAATCTACAACGAGTATTTTTTCATTGGGATTTAGGGCTTTGCTAAGCGCATCTAGTTCGCTCATCAAAGAGTCGTCAATTTGTAAACGGCCTGCTGTATCAACTATTATTAAGTCTCTAAAATCCTCTTTTATATAGGCTTCTATTCGAGCTATAGTTGTTTCTGGTAACTCATCATCTTCAACTGCTAAAACAGGCACTTTTATTTGTTTACCCAATATTTTCAGCTGTTCTCGAGCTGCAGGTCTTTGGGTGTCTGCGGCAACTAATAATGGCCTACGCCCCTGAGACTTATATTTATAAGCAAGTTTACCAGCAGTAGTAGTCTTACCAGCACCTTGTAAGCCCATTAGTAGCCAGATATTTTTATTGGTATCTAGCTCTGGCTGTACAGTTTTGCCACCTAGCAATTCAATAAGTTCATCATTAACTATAGAAATTACTCGCTCTTGAGGTTCTAAAGATAATAAAACTTCTGAACCGACAGCCTTTTCTTCTACTCGATTAATAAACTCTTTTGCTACTTCCAAGTTTACATCTGCTTCTAATAAGGCAATACGAATTTCTCTTAAAACTGCTTTTACTTCGACTTCGGTCAGCTTGCCGTGTCCGCGTAAATTGTCAAATACGGATTGTAATCTGTCGCCTAAACTCTCAAACATAAGCTAAGTTTATAATCATGTCAAAAAATATTTGGTCTTATGGATTAGAAAATCACTTGCTCTTAATAATTTAGTAAACTTTTTAATCAATTTCTTTGTTGCTTTACAAATTAAATTGCATAAGCTTAGCTTGCATAACATTGCAGTGCGTTTGAGCACAAACAGTAAGGTTGATTATAGGCTATTCTTAGGCTTAGTTGAAAGTTGGTATTTATATTAATATTAACTTTAAAGTAGCCTAAGGTCTTTCTACTTAGACTTATACTGCGTAGACTATAAGATAATGAGGCGATTAGTCCAAGTAAGTCAGGTTTATAGTCATTCTTACAGTAGTAAAAGACCTATGATTAATAGGAGGAATAGCCATTAATAGATATGATGATAGGGCAAGATTGGTGTTCCACTATGCTCGAGAAGAAGGTGCTATGTTGGGGCATGCTATGATAGGTCCTGAGCACTTGCTATTAGGTCTAATGCGTGAAGGTGGAAATGCAAGTAAAGTACTGCTTCAATTTGGGGCAAGTATTGATAAAATCAGAAGCCAAGTAGAGAAAATGGTTGGCCGTGGTGAAGGTTTGCCAAAAAATGAAACTGCTGCAATTACGCCACGGGCGAGAAGAGTTATGGAATTAGCTGGCTCAGAAGCTAGGAGTTTGGGCGGCGATATAATTGCGACTGAACATATTTTGCTAGGGATTATTCGTGAGGGTGACGGGGTAGCATATAGAATATTACAGCAACTAACTCGTGATGTAGACGCTTTGCGTTGGCGAGTATTGAGCGCCGCAGAAGATAAGTATAAAGAATCCCCTGAGCAAGCGCAGCAAAAGACACCATTCTTAGATGAGTTTTCACGTGATCTTACTAAAGAAGCTCGTGAAGGTAAATTAGATCCTGTTATTGGTAGAGCTGATGAGATTAGGCGAGTATTGCAAATTTTAGGACGGCGTAGTAAAAATAACCCAGTATTAATTGGCGATCCTGGGGTTGGTAAAACTGCTATTGCCGAAGGTTTGGCTCAGCAAATTGTTGATGCCAAAGTTCCGCCAAATTTACTTAATATGCGTGTGCTATCAATTGATTTATCAAACATTGTTGCAGGCACAAAATACCGTGGTGAATTTGAAGAGCGTTTGAAAAAAATAATTGAAGAATTGAAAGTTTCTAAGGTGATTGCCTTTATTGATGAGCTCCATACTATTGTAGGGGCTGGTGGTGCAGAGGGTACTTTAGATGCTGCTAATATTTTAAAACCGCCACTTAGTCGGGGTGAAATGCAAGTAGTTGGTGCAACTACAATTGCTGAGTATCATCGCTATATAGAAAAAGATGCTGCTTTAGAACGTAGATTTCAACCTGTGATTGTGCTCGAGCCTAGCCCAGCAGAGACCTTAGAAATATTAAAGGGTATTAAAGAGCGCTATGAAGCTCATCATGGGGTATTTATTAGTGAAAAACTTTTGGAATATGCGGTGCGTTATGGTGAGAGAAGCCTGCCTAGTCGTAATTTCCCTGATAAAGCTATTGATTTAATTGACGAGGCAGCAGCCAGAACACGTTTAAATAAGTCACTGGGCTTTCCTGTAAAAGAACAGTCTGACGGTACTCCTATTGTTAGCCGCGAAGATTTAGAAGCAGTTATTAATTCTTGGGGTGGCGTATATATCGATGATAAAGATAATGAAATCTTAGCAAATATTGAAACAAGTTTAAAACAAACTGTAGTTGGTCAAGACACTGCAATTAAAGCTCTTTCAGCTGCACTAAGACGGGCTCGAGTCGGTTTGGGTGGTCGCACTAGAGTATCTGCAGCATTTTTATTTGTAGGACCAAGTGGTGTAGGTAAGACATTTTTAGCCAAACAACTCTCAAAAGAACTTTTTGGTAGTGAAGATAGTCTAATTCGTTTAGATATGTCTGAGTATCAAGAGGCTCATTCAATTTCAAAACTAATTGGAGCACCTCCAGGTTATATTGGCCATGAACAAGGCGGCCGCTTAACTGAGGCAGTAAGACGGCAGCCATTTTCGGTAATTCTATTAGATGAAATTGAAAAGGCTCATCATGATATTTATAATAGTTTATTACAAGTTTTAGATGATGGCAGGCTCACCGATGGCCTAGGCAGCACAGTAGATTTTAAAAGAACAATTTTAATAATGACTAGCAATACAGGCTTTAATAAATCAGCTTCAATTGGTTTCCAGACATCTGAAGAAGATAAAAAAGCCCCTTTAAAAGAACTCTTTAGTCCGGAATTTTTAGATCGCTTAGACGAGGTAATTTATTTCAACAAGCATGATGATGCAGGTATGATTTTTATGATTTCGCAAATGCTCGAGGAAATTCGTGAAGAGCTTGCTAGCCGAGATATTATTGTTAGCTTTTCTGAGGCAATTTCTGCTTACTTATTTGATAAATTGGATTCCAAATCTTCAAGTGCTAGATCTTTACGAGTAATATTACGTGAATACATAGAAGACCCACTTTCTTTAGAGCTTTTAATTAAACCTTCTGACGAGGGCATAATTGTAACAGTTGATGACGATGAGCTAGTCTTTGCGCGACCAGTACCATTTATTTAATATATTTTGGGATAATTAAGTTAAAATTTGTGAAAATTCCACAGTAAGCCAGTTTATGTAAAATAACTCCGTCTTAAAACAAAAATAAAAGGCTATTATTTTGTTTAGGGATGGTTATTTTGGCAAGAACTATTACAACTTATACTTGTACCGAATGTGCTACTCAGTCTCCGGTAGCTATGGGTAGATGCCCAAGATGTGGTAGCTGGGGTAGCATGGAAGCAAAGCAAAGCCAGCCTAAATCAGCAAAAATATCTTCACGTAGCGCTTTGACAACAGCCGTTACTATGCTTTCTGAAGTCAGTGGAACAAGCTTGCAAAGAATTTCAGCAGGTAATGATGAAGTCAATAGAGTTCTTGGTGGAGGTTGGGTCCCAGGTTCTGTTATTTTATTGGCTGGTGAACCAGGTATTGGCAAGTCAACTTTATTACTTCAATTAGCTGACTATGCTTCTAAAGCTAGTCGAGACGTATTTTATGTTGCTGGTGAAGAGAGCTTGTCTCAGATAAAAATGCGTTCCGAACGCTTGAATTTAGCTGCAAATGTAAACATTACCCGAGAAACTTATGCGCCAATATTACGTGATTATATTAGTCTAAATAAGCCAGAACTAGTTATTATAGATTCTATTCAAACTTTGACCTCTGATGACAGTGGGATAGCAGGTAGCCTAAGCCAATTACGAGATTCTACAGCTATTTTAGCTACTGTTGCTAAAGATGTTAATACAACTTTAGTGCTGATTGGTCATGTAACTAAGCAGGGTAACATTGCAGGACCTAAGCTTATTGAACACATGGTAGATGCTACTATTGCTTTAGAGAGTGCAGCTGGTTACAGAGTAATGCGAGCTATTAAGAACCGTTTTGGCCCTGCTGGAGAAATGGGGGTTTTCGAGATGACTGCAACGGGTTTAAGAACTGTTTCAAATCCGTCAGAGGCTTTTTTGGCAGAAAAACCCAAAGATGTGGCTGGCTCGGTGGTAGTTGCTGCTTTAGAGGGTCAAAGGCCGATTCTTTTAGAAGTGCAAGCTTTAGCCGCAAAGTCACCATATTCTTCACCTAGGCGAGTAGCTCAGGGTTTAGATCAGCGCAGAGTAGATGTTATTTTAGCTGTTTTAGAGCGGAGACTAGAGTTACCGCTTGCAGACTTAGATGTTTATGTAAATATTGCTGGTGGATTAAGATTAACTGACACCGGTGTTGATTTGGCTGTAGCCTTGGCTGTGTATTCGGCGGTAACAAATAAGATAGTGCCAGAAAATACAGCAGTTGTAGGTGAAGTAGGCTTAGCTGGAGAGTTACGTACTGTGACGCAGCTAGAGCGAAGACTAGAAGAAGCAAAACGTGCAGGATACACTAACCTTATTAGCCCCATCGCGGCTAAAAAAGGAAATTTAAAAACTTTGGCAGATGCAATAGAGGCGGTTTGGAATGCCTGATAAAACTACAAATAATAGAGGAACAGCTTTCTTTTTAGTAAAAATGATAGTTGTTCTCATTTCGGCTTTTGGAGGATACTATTTTGCTACTTTTTTAATGGCAAAAGAAATATTCACAGCACCAATCAATTTACTTTATATGTCACTAGTCGGGTTAATGCTAGGTTATATTATAGGTACGCCAATTGCTGTATACTTTGAATCAATTTGGAATAAACTCCGGGATTATATGTCTAATATTTCGCCATTAAGTATTTTATCGGCAGGTTTGGGTTTGACTTTGGCATTGATTATTTCAGTACTACTTAATACCCTTTTGGAAAGCATTCCTGGATTTACATGGTACTGGTCATTAATTCTTACCGTACTATTGGCCTCGGGCTCTATGTGGTTCTTTACCGCTAATAAGCAGCTTTTAGCTGGCTTTGGAGCTACTCGTAGCAATGAAATAGAAATACAAAAACCAAAATTGGCTAGCCAAGAGATGGTTATAGATACCTCGGCAATAATTGATGGTCGGATTTCTGATGTAGTAGAAACGGATTTTTTATTTGGTAAAATTATAGTACCAAAATTTATACTAGCTGAATTACAAAATATTGCAGACTCTAGTGATAATTTACGGCGAACAAAAGGACGCCGTGGTTTAGAAGTATTGGACAAACTAATTCAGCAAGATAAAATTGCTACAGAAGTTGTTAATGATGATTTTCCTGATGTTTCTGAGGTTGATGAAAAGTTAATTCGACTTTGTCAGGCCAGAAATGCGGCTCTGATTACTACTGATTACAATTTAAATAGGGTAGCAGGTTTACAAAGTATTAAGGTCTTAAATATTAACCAACTTGCTAATGCAATAAGACCAGTATTTTTACCAGGTGAAAATTTGGCTCTTTATATTGTTAAGTCTGGTAGAGAGCCTGGGCAGGGCTTAGCCTACCTAGATGATGGCACTATGGTTGTTGTAGAGGATTCGGCTGACTTGGTAGGGCGTACGGTAGATGCGGTAGTTACAAGCCATCTACAAACCAATATGGGACGTATTATTTTTGCTAGGCCAGATTAGGGCTTGACAGTTTGCTTTTTAGCAAGTATTATACAGCTTGCCTTTAGGGGGCCTTAGCTCAGCTGGGAGAGCACCCGCTTTGCAAGCGGGGGGTCATCGGTTCGAGTCCGATAGGCTCCACCAAGCAAAAAACCTTAGTAATTACTAAGGTTTTTTTATTTTAGGGCCAGATTCATTTTTTGGTTCTGACGTAGGGTTTCAAGTTTTTATACCAAATTCAATGAACTACTTCTCTTATAAAAAGTATTTCCCAATTTGTTTTGTACGTCCATTATTGAGAGATTCGCATTCTACAACTTTCTCCTTTCTCCTTTCCCCTCATTTGATATTGATAAAGAAAACTAAAATGAACATCTTTGTTGAGTTTGGTATTAGGATTAATTTTAGAAAAACACCATGAATTCTTATCTTGACTTGCTTATATAAAAAATAATTATCAATTAAAGCCTTTTGAGGCATGGCAAGATATTTACCTTTTGTAAAATTACTGACAAGTTTTCAAGAAAATAAGGCTAATTAAGGGGGTTAACTATAAAACTATTAGCCCTAAAAATAACTTTATGCTATTTGCTTATATTTTTGAATATGATTAGCTACAAACAGAGTAAAGTAATTAAATAATAAAAAGGCAGGGTTTGTAAGAAATTTGTAAGATGCCTTTCGCTAATATTACTTCTGGATAGTCGTGTAATGTTGTGGTTATTCAAGAATGCTTCTTTGGTGGAGGCAATATTAGCTAGCTTGTTTAAATATTTGGGCGCTTGAAGTTAGCTAAGCCAGTAGCGCAACCAACCACTTTGTCTTATGACTGGACACCTTTTCACCACTGAGCGGAAAGGTACCGAAGTGCTTAAAAATCTGTCAAAAAGTCAGAAAAATAACAGGGAAAATGTTAAGAATCGTAATTCTAGATTTACTAGAATTAGATTTGCCTTGTATTTCACAGCTAATTTAATTACTAAGGTGCCTAATGAGTATTTAGATGGAGAGGTTTGTAGCTTTCCTTTGATACAAAATTTCAGTAGGTTTAGAAAGGGATATAAATGGTTAAAAAGTTATTTGTTTTTATAAGTATATTATTATTTAGTTTAAGCTTTTTTGCATTTGCTCAAGAAAATTTGCAAGGTCAAACTGGGCTCGAGCTCGAGCTCAGTGCATTTATTGTTAATACCATCAAAGATATTGATGGTAATGATAAAGAAGTATTTGTTCCTGCAACCCGTGCCCAAGCTGGGCAGGTGATTGAGTATCGTGTTATTGCTGTTAATAATGGTGAAAATGCTATTCCAGTTGCTAGTGCAAAAATTTCGGTACCCATTCCTGGTGTTACTAGCTATGTTGATGGTAGTGCACTAGAGAATGATTTGTATAGGCTCGAGTTTAGTGTTGATGGGGGGCAAAATTTTGCCTTAGCACCACTAATGAGAACTATAAAAAATGATAAAGGTGAAGAGGTTGAAGAAGTTGTTGATCCTTCAGAATATCAACTTGTGAGATGGACTATTTTAAAGCAAATAGAGCCAAAGGAACGCCACATTTTTAGTTATAGAGTCGAAGTCAAGTAGAAATGTGGAAGAATAATTTTAAGGAGCAAAACATGAAAACCTTTTTTAAATCTTTGTTACTCACGCTTTTAATAGCTGGAGCAACATTATTTGCATTGGGCCAAGCCCCAACTGCAGCTGGAACAGCTATTTTAAATACTGCTACAGCAACGTTTACAGATTCTAATGGTACTGCCCGTAATAGTACCTCTAATACTGTAACTACAACAGTTCAAGCTGTGTATAGCTTTAATGTTGAACTAGATAATGGAAACACCCCGAGTGGTGGAGCTGCAAATGCTAGCGATTTTTCATTAAATCCTGATCCAACTAATGATAAGACAGCAAATGCTAGTGATACTGTTGTGCTCGAGTATAATCTAGAGAACTTGTCAAACACAAGATCTACGTTTGATTTAGCGGTGGGAGAAGATCCAGCTAATACCTTTACACCAACTACTGTTATTTGGGTAGATGATGATCCAACTACTCCTGATGCAGCTGATCTTGATGGCAATGGGATCCCAGATAATTATGTAGTTTATAATTCGGCTGCAAAACCTGATTTGCCAAGGAATGATGGCACCTCAGGTAGCGGTGACGACTACCTAAAAGTATTTGTAGAAGTGCAAGTACCAGCTAATGCACTCGGTAACCAAGTTGCTAAAGTTGATTTACAAGTTACCAATGATACAGCTGTAGCTGCAGGTAAAACAGGCGTTAATGTATCTTATGAAAATAATAATATTGGTCGTATAGAAATTATTGAATTACCATCAATCGGTGTAGCTAAACAAGCAACAACGGTAACAAATAATGGTGATGGCACATATGATATAGACTATACAGTAACAGTAGAGAATTTCGGCAATGTTGATTTAAGCTATGTACAAGTAACAGAAGATTTG
>CAMZLP010000095.1 GCA_947311535.1 uncultured Deinococcota bacterium
ATGGCTAAAGCAGTATTCGAAAGAACAAAGCCACACGTAAACGTAGGAACAGTTGGGCACGTTGATCACGGAAAGACAACGTTAACAGCAGCAATTACATTTACAGCAGCATCAGCTGATCCAAGTCAAGAAACACAAAGCTATGATCAGATAGATAAAGCACCAGAAGAAAAAGCACGTGGTATTACAATTAATACCGCCCATGTAGAGTATCAAACCGAAGCAAGACACTATAGCCACGTAGATTGTCCTGGTCACGCTGATTATGTAAAGAACATGATTACAGGTGCAGCTCAAATGGACGGAGCTATATTAGTAGTCTCGGCAGCTGATGGACCTATGCCACAAACACGAGAGCATATTCTATTGGCAAAACAAGTAGGCGTACCATATATCGTAGTATTCATGAATAAAACAGATATGGTAGATGATGATGAATTATTAGAACTAGTGGAAATGGAAGTACGTGAACTTCTTGATTCTTATGAATTCCCTGGTGATGATACTCCTGTAATCAAAGGCTCTGCTTTAAAAGCCCTAGAAGCACTAAATGACAATCCAAACACCCAACGTGGTGAAAATGAATGGGTTGACGCAATCTGGGAACTTCTAGATGCAGTTGATACTTATATCCCTACACCTGAGCGAGATATTGATAAACCATTCTTGCTACCAGTAGAAGATGTCTTCACAATTACTGGTCGTGGCACCGTAGCTACAGGTAGAGTAGAGCGTGGTAAAGTAGTAGTAGGCGAATCAGTAGAAGTTATCGGTTTAAAAGAGACAAACAAAACCGTAGTAACTGGCGTAGAAATGCACCGCAAAACCCTAAATGAAGGTTTAGCTGGCGATAATGTTGGTATATTACTTCGTGGTGTAGGTCGTGATGATATTGAACGTGGCCAAGTACTAGCTAAACCAGATTCAATCAAGCCACATACTAAGTTTAAAGGCTCGGCCTATATCCTTAAAAAAGATGAGGGTGGTCGTCACTCTGCATTCTTTACAGGTTATCGTCCACAGTTTTATTTTCGTACAACAGATGTAACTGGTATTGTAGATTTACCTTCAGGGGTAGAAATGGTTATGCCTGGTGATAATGTTGAATTGACAGTTAACCTTATTAAACCAATTGCTATGGAGCAAGGTTTAAGATTCGCTATTCGCGAAGGTGGTCGTACTGTTGGTGCTGGTGTTGTTGCTGAGGTTCTTGAATAAATTCATTAAAGCCCAGAAATTAAATTCTCTGGGCTTTGATTTTATGTTTTTATATTAAAACCTAATATAGAAACTTTGATATGGAGTTTTAAATGGCAAGCGATGTAAGAATAATTCTACAACTAGAGTGTAGTGAGTGTAAACGAAGAAACTATACGACTCGAAAAAATAGGCGTAATACTACTGCCAAACTAGAACTAAATAAGTATTGCCCTTGGTGCCGTAAGCATAAGAGTCACCGCGAAGTTAAGGTTTAATTATGCAAAACTTTTTTCAATACCTACGCAATGCTTGGGCAGAATTGAGCCGTGTGACATGGCCAACAAGAAATGAAGTTATTCAATCAACTCAAGCAACTCTATTATTCGTTATTTTCACTATTTTCTTCTTAATGATTACTGATGCAACTGTTGGTAAACTAGTTGATTTGATTATATAGAGGTATCTTTTGAGTATTGAATGGTATGCGGTCCACACTTATGTTGGCCAAGAAGAAAAAGTTAAGATAAATATCTTAAATCGGGCCAAGTCCTTGGGTTTAGCCGATTTAGTTTATCAGGTTGTTATTCCTATGGAAGAATCATTTGAACATACAGGCGGCGGTAACAAAGAAGTAATAAAGCGCAAATCCTTACCTGGCTATATATTTGTACAAATGGATCTTGGCGACAACCCTGATGAACCCAATGAAGCTTGGGAAGTGGTTAGATACACTCCCGGTGTCACAGGATTTATAGGTACTGCAAAACGAGCAATTCCATTATCAGCTGCTGAAGAAGCTCAAATGTTAGGTAATTTAGGTATAATTGGCAGCAAAGAAAAACCAAAAGTTCAAATTAAGTTCGATATTGGTGATATGGTACAAGTAGTTTCAGGGCCGTTCTTAGATTTTACAGGAATCGTCTCTAATCTTGATCCTGACAAAGGTAAAGTAAAAGTACTTGTATCAATCTTTGGTCGTGAAACACCAGTTGAACTTGATTTTTCACAGGTTATAAAGACCTAGTAATAAAAGAAGCGTCTGCACTCCAAATATGGAGGAGCTTAAGGAGAAATTATGGCAAAAAAAGTTGCCGGATTAGTAAAATTACAATTACCAGCTGGTGGAGCAACTCCAGCACCACCAGTTGGCCCAGCACTTGGTCAATATGGTGCTAATATTATGGAGTTTGTTAAGGCTTTTAATTCAGCTACCGCATCAAAAGGTGATGCAATCATTCCAGTTGAATTAACAATATATGCCGACCGCAGCTTTACCTTTATAACTAAAACCCCACCTGCTAGCTATTTAATTCGTAAGGCAGCGGGCATCTCAAAAGGTTCTGGTCAACCCAATAAAGACAAAGTTGGTAAACTAACTTGGGCTCAATGTATTGAAATCGGAAAAGAAAAAATGTCTGATATCAATGCTAATGATGAGATAGCCGCAGCAAATATCATAGCTGGCACAGCCCGCTCTATGGGAGTTATTATAGAAGGGAGACCAGAAAATGCGTAAATACGGAAAACGCTATAAAAATTTAAAGAAAAGTTTAGAACAAGATAAATTATATACCGCTGAAGAAGCTAGCAAGCAAGTAAAAAACTTAGCAAATGCTAAATTTGACGAAACTATTGAAGCTCATTTTCGCCTAGGAATTGACGCAAAGAAATCGGACCAAAATGTTCGTGGAACAGTTGCTTTACCACATGGTACTGGTAAAACCCTACGTTTGGTTGCTATTACTAAAGGTGATAAAGCAGCAGAGGCAGAAGAAGCAGGTGCTGATTTTGTAGGAGCTGAAGATTTAATAGCAAAAATTGGCGAAGGCTGGCTAGAATTTGATGCTGTAGTAGCTAGTCCAGATATGATGGCTCTTGTTGGTGGAAAATTAGGCCGTATTTTAGGCCCTAGGGGTATGTTACCAAATCCAAAATCTGGCACTGTTGGGCCTAATATTGGTGAAATGGTAAAAGCTCTAAAAGCTGGTCGTATTGAATTCCGCTCTGACAAAACAGGTGTTGTTCATGCTCCAATAGGGAAGGCTAGTTTTGATTCTGCTAAATTAGCAGAAAACCTGGCAAGCCTAAAAGCAGCTATAGAAGCTGCAAAGCCTGAAGCATCTAAAGGTATTTATTTAAAAAGTCTCTACTTAAGCTCAACTATGGGGCCTAGCCTCCAAGTTGGAGTTTAAGATGTTTATTTAGGTTCTAAGTAACCTAATCTTATTTTAGCACCCCGGTGCATGGCACCATTTTGGCGTTGGAGACAGCAGGGGCTTAGCCAGCTTAAAGATCCTGCCGAGGCGTAAAATTATTTTTTAATTTTAGCTATGCTTCGCGGTTGAGTTAGAGAAATCTAACATAAATGTTTATATAATAAAAGAAAGGTTTAGTATGGCAAATCCAAGAAATGATGCATCAATTGCTCAATTAACAGAGTTATTAGGAGATGCTCAAACATTCTTCTTGGTTGACTATCAAGGTCTTTCTGCGGGTGAACTAAATAGTCTTCGTGCAAAAATGCACGAGACTGGTGGGCGTCTATTAGTTGCAAAAAACACACTAATTAATCTGGCTCTAAAAAAACAAGGAGTAGATTTATTTGATGAAGCTCTAAAAGGTCCTACAGCGTTAATTCTTGTAGGCGAAGATGATCCAGTTAGTCCAGTTAAAGCACTTAATGATTTTGCAAAAGAGCAAAAAAATGATCTCCCTATTCCCAAAGGTGGAATGTTACAAGGGGCTATCGTAGATGTTAGCGCATTTGAAAAAATTGCTACACTACCGTCTCGTGATCAGCTTTTAAGTCAATTTATAGGAGTTTTAGAAGCACCAATGCAACAGTTGGTTGGCGTTTTAAATGGTCCGCAGCAAAAATTGGTAGGTGTACTCAACAACTACTCTGAAAAACTCAAGGAGGAAGAATAATGGCTTTTGATAAAGATGCAATGATTGATCAACTTAGTGGCTTGACTGTGCTCGAGCTTGTAGATTTAGTTGATGGTTTAAAAGAAAAATGGGGCGTAGAAGCTGCTGCTGCTATGCCAGCTGGAATGATGATGGCTGCTGGTGCCGATAGTGGTGCTGCAGCTGCTGAAGAGCAAACAGAATTTGATGTAGTCCTTAAAGATTTTGGTAGCTCTAAGTTACCAGTAATTAAGGAAGTGCGTGCACTTACAGGCTTAGGTCTAAAAGAAGCAAAAGCACTTGTAGAAGAAAAAGGCGTTATTAAAGAAGCAGTAAGCAAAGAAGAAGCTGAAGATGTTAAATCTAAGCTTGAGGCTGCTGGCGCAACCGTAGAAGTCAAATAGCCAATTACTGAGGGTGCAATTTCAAAAGGAGTAAGCTAGCTTACTCCTTTTGAAAACTTTTTAGTGTAAAATTGGCGGTTGATAAACATGGTATACAAAGAAGCTCAAAAGCATAAATATTTATTCGATTATTTTGACTTTTGAAACAAGTATTTTTTCGATTTCAGAAATTATGGATTATTATAATGTATTATTTATTGCAAAATATTTTTATCAAGGCCTTAGGTATTGCTAATTCTTAAGGTTTCTATTATTGTTTTACAAAAAATTAGCAGAAGGGGTCAAAATGCGCGAAATAAAGTCCTTTGGTAAAATCAAAGAAGTTATCGACCTTCCAAACCTTACCGATATACAGACTAAGTCATATGCAAAATTTTTGCAAACAGGTGTTCCTGCACACGAACGCAAAAATATTGGCTTACAATCCACATTCAAAGAAATCTTCCCTATCGATGAAAATGAAAGAGGGAGACAATCAGGTTTAGTTTTGGATTTTTTAGAATACCGTTTGGCAGAACCAGATTTTTCACCCGAAGAATCCATGGAAAAAGATCTAACATATCAGTCAGGTCTATTTGCAAAACTACAGTTGATTCATAAAGACACTGGGCTCATAAAAGAAGATGAAGTATTTTTTGGTGATATTCCTATCATGACTAATGATGGTTCTTTTATCATTAATGGTGCAGGTCGGGTAATCGTCTCTCAAATTCACCGCTCGCCAGGCGTTTACTTTATCAAAGCCCAAAATGTTGTTGAAGATGCTTTTATTGCCAGTATAATTCCTATGCCTAAGCGTGGTCCTTGGATTGAGCTACAATTTGATAATAGTCAAGTTTTATGGATGAAAATAAACAAACGTAAGTTCCCTTTTACTCTCATCTTATATATTCTTGGTTACAATGACCAGCAAATTAGAGAATTATTTAAAAAGAATGAGAAACTAGTTGATCCTACCCTAGCCTTAAGTGAGCATCCAAACCTTACTGTAGATGAGGCTCTGTTGCAACTCTTTACTGTTTTACGCCCTGGTGACCCACCTAAAGTAGAAAAAGCAATCAACTATTTACGTAATTTACTCGCTGACCCAAGACGCTATGATTTAG
Organism: uncultured Deinococcota bacterium; assembly: GCA_947311535.1. Taxonomy (GTDB): domain Bacteria; phylum Deinococcota; class Deinococci; order Deinococcales; family Trueperaceae; genus CAMZLP01. The sequence continues at coordinate 5,618 of CAMZLP010000095.1, forward strand.
GGGATGCTGGTAGATTCAAAACTAATTCAAAACTAAAATTGGACTTTGACTCCCAAACTCTTCTTGGTTTTGAAGATGGTCAATTTGTAGATTATGGACTAGTGCCTGCCATGCAATATCTAATTAATCTTCAAGCTGGCCGCAAATCTTTTACTGCTGATGATATTGATCACCTAGGTAATCGACGAATTCGGACAGTCGGTGAACTAATTGCCGATCAAATCAGAGTAGGCTTAGGTAGAATGGCTCGAGGCGTTCGTGAGCGGATGTTATTAAGTGATCCTAATGCTGCAACACCGCAAAAACTAGTTAATAACCGCCCAATTGTTGCGGCTATCAGAGATTTTTATGGTCGTAGCCAACTTTCACAGTTTAAACAACAAGTCAACCCATTAGATGAAACAAGGCATAAGCGCCGTATTTCTGCCCTTGGCCCTGGTGGTTTAACTCGTGAGCGTGCTGGCTTTGATGTTCGTGATGTACATCGTACTCACTATGGTCGTATTTGCCCAATTGAAACTCCTGAGGGGGCTAATATTGGTCTTATTACCTCTTTGGCTAGTTATGGACATGTTAATGACCTTGGCTTTATCGAAGCACCTTATAGACAAGTTAAAAATGGCAAGGTAACAAATAAGGTTGTTTATATGACAGCTGACAAAGAAGATAATTTTATTGTTGCTCAAGCTAATGCTCCTATTAACGATGATGGTAGTTTTATAAATGACTTAGTTATAGCTCGTAAATTAGGAGATCCAGTAGCCTTACCTCCTTCAGAGATTGACTATATGGATGTTTCACCTAAGCAAATCGTATCTATTTCAACCTCATTAATACCATTTTTACAACATGATGATGCTAACCGTGCCTTAATGGGTTCTAACATGCAATCTCAAGCAGTTCCATTATTAAACAGTGAAGCACCTTTTGTAGGAACAGGTATTGAACGCCGTATTTCGAA
>CAMZLP010000096.1 GCA_947311535.1 uncultured Deinococcota bacterium
TGAAACGGTGAACTTTGTTTTTTGATAGTTACGGAAGCCATCTGCAACAGGCTCGAGCACAGCGAAAGATTCCACATCAGTTTGTTCTTGCAAAGCATCTGTTCGACCCGGTCTAAAAGCAACCTCTATGTCAAAGCCCGCATCTTTAGCAGCCTGCTCAACGGCAGCAGAGCCAGCCAAAACAATCAGGTCAGCCAGAGAAACTTTCTTATTTCCTGATGCTGAACTGTTAAATTCTTTTTGAACTGCCTCAAGTGCCTCTAGTACCTTAGCTAATTGGGCTGGCTGGTTGACTGGCCAGTCTTTTTGAGGTGCAAGGCGAATTCGTGCCCCATTTGCCCCGCCACGCTTGTCCGAATTACGAAATGTTGATGCCGAGGCCCATGCAGTTGACACAAGCTCAGAAATTGATAACCCAGACGAGAGAATTTGTGACTTTAAGCCAGCTATATCCTTGGCATCAATTAATTCATGACCAAGCGCTGGAACAGGGTCTTGCCAAATTAGTTCTTCTTTTGGAACTTCTGACCCAAGATGAATAGAGCGAGGCCCCATATCGCGGTGAGTGAGTTTAAACCACGCTCTGGCAAAGGCATCTGCAAATTCATCTTGGTTATCCTTAAAGCGTTTAGCAATAGGGCCATAGATAGGGTCCATACGCAGTGCAAGGTCGGTGGTAAACATAATGGGTGCATGCCGTTTTGATGAGTCATGAGCATCAGGAACAAGCTCCGATGCTGCTGGGTCAGTAGGAACCCATTGCCATGCCCCAGCTGGGCTTTTTTCTAAATTCCAATCGTATTTAAATAAGATGTCAAAAAAGCTGTTATCCCACTCGGTTGGGGTAGACGTCCAAGCACCTTCTAAGCCACTTCCTATGGTTTCAGCGGCATTTCCACTTGCCAAGCTGTTCTTCCAACCAAGCCCTTGTTCTTCTATACAAGCGGCCTCTGGCTCAGGACCAACATATTTTTCTGGATCGGCGGCACCGTGGGTCTTACCAAAACTGTGTCCACCAGCAATAAGAGCAACTGTCTCTTCATCATTCATAGCCATGCGGGCAAATGATTCACGAATGTCTTTAGCAGCAGCTAGCACATTTGGCTCGCCATTTGGTCCTTCTGGGTTTACATAAATCAAACCCATTTGTACCGCAGCCAAAGGGTTCTCTAAGGTTCTATCTTCGCTATGGCGCTTGTCCCCTAACCACTCGGCCTCGGGGCCCCAATAGATATCGTATTCAGGTCCCCAAATATCCTCGCGCCCGCCACTAAAACCAAAAGTCTTAAATCCCATCGACTCGAGCGCACAATTACCAGCATAAATCATCAGATCAGCCCAAGAGATTTTTTTGCCGTATTTTTTCTCAATTGGCCAAAGCAACCTGCGGGCCTTGTCTAGATTCACATTATCCGGCCAGCTATTTAGTGGTGCAAAACGTTGATTACCAGTAGATGCCCCACCTCGGCCATCGCTAGTACGATAAGTACCAGCACTATGCCAAGCCATACGTATAAAGAGTGGTCCGTAGTGTCCATAGTCAGCTGGCCACCATTCCTGCGACTCGGTCATTAATATAAAAAGATCTTGCTTTAGAACTTTTAAATCCAAATTCCTAAACTCTTCAGCGTAATTGAAGCCTTTGTCCATTGGATTAACAAGATACGAGTTTTGATCAAGAATCCTTAAATCTAGTTGCTTCGGCCACCAATCTCGTATTGACAAAGCTCGGTTAGTACTAATACCTTCTGATCCGCCCATTACCGGACATTTACTAATTTCATTCATCATTATCCTCTTTTCTATAAATACACAAGGCTAAAATACTATTCGCCTTAAATTCACTTCATAATCATTACTTATAGCATATAATATAACGTATTTGACTTATAAGCTAAGGTATTTTAAGACATAAAAACTCATCTTGTAAAACCTCGAGTATCAGTTAAACAAGAAGAGAACTCCTGTAGTTATAAATTCCTGAGAACTGTTCATTTCTTTCACAGTTTTAGTATAGAGGTTGCCTGAAGGATAGGGTTAAGTTGGAAATTTTTTACAGGAATAAGAGATGTAATTTTAGACATTAAACAAAAAGTTAATAACATCCCCATCTTGCACAACATACTCTTTACCCTCAGTACGCACCCAACCTTTGCCTTTAGCAGCTACCATACCGCCAGCTTCTAAAAGCTTATCCCAAGCTATAACCTCAGCACGAATAAAGCCACGCTCAAAGTCTGTGTGGATTTCACCGGCTGCTTGGGGTGCTTTTGAGCCTCTTTTAATTGTCCAGGCTCGAGTCTCTTTTTCTCCGGCTGTTAAAAAGCTAATTAACCCCAAAGCCTCATAGCCTTTTTTAATTAAGCGGTTTAAACCAGGTTCTTTTAAGCCTAGGTCTGCTAAGTATTCCATGGCTTCATCATCATCTAATTCTATAATCTCCTGCTCTATTTGAGCTGAAATTATTACTGCTTCGCTACCCTCTTTATCAGCGAGTTCCTGAACTTTTTTGCTCAATTCATTGCCGTTTGCAGCGTCTTCTTCAGCGACATTACAAACATAAATCACTGGCTTGGCAGTTAGCAAATTAAAGTCTTTGGGCAATTCAATATCTGTTTGGCGAGCTAGCTTACCATTGGATAGTTCTGCTATCATTTTATCCGCAGCATCAACGATAAGTTGATCGGATTTATCAGTTTTGGCACTGCGGCGTAATTTTTCTAATCTTTTTTCTAGGCTGGCAATATCAGCTAAAGCAAGCTCGGTATTAATAACTTCTATATCATCAACTGGGTCAATTTTGCCTGATACATGAACAATGTTATCATCTTCAAAACAACGAACCACATGGGCAATTGCCGAAACCTCGCGGATATTTGCCAAAAATTTATTACCTAAGCCCTCACCTTTGCTAGCCCCTTTTACTAGACCAGCAATATCCACAAATTCGACGGTAGTTGGTAGTATTTTAGGCTCACGATTATCTTTAGCATAAAGCTTTTGCAATGGCTTTAGACGTTCATCTGGCACTGGCACTACACCAACATTTTTTTCTATGGTGGCAAAGGGATAATTTGCTGCTTCTACTTGAGCTTTGGTAATAGCATTAAAGAGCGTGCTTTTGCCGACATTTGGTAATCCTACAATTCCTACACCTAACATATTTTACTTCCTTAAATCATAGCTAAAAACAGCCGCTGCGGTTCTTTCTTGCCATGCTTGTTTTTTATAAAACTGGCGTTTATACGCCTCACGAGATTTTATATTTAATAATTGTACTCGAAAACAATCTCTATTTTTTGCTTGCTCAACTGCATATTTTAAAAGTTTTGAGCCTATTTTTTGCCCTCGAGCAGTTTTACTTACAAAAAGCTCAGAAACAAAGGAGTCATTGCCAGAATAAAGGATATTGGGCATTATATGCAAAACTAAATAGCCAACTAAGTTTGGATTAATCGCAACAAAAACTAAGTAATTAGGGTTATTTTGACTAGGCTCGAGCATATCCAAAGTTCTTTTGTACAGCTCATCCTCGCTCAATTCTTCCATCCTAGAAAAGGCTTCTAAAGAAGCAATTAAACTTGCTATTTCTTTAGCATCTTCTAATTTTGCACTCCTAATTTCCAAAACTTGCCCTCCGCAACAAAAGAGCAGTATAGCAAAGACTTATAAGCTAGGCATGGTTTTGCCTACAGCATAAATAATTTCAGATAAGAAAAACTAATAATCAGGCTAATTAAGCCCTAATAATTCACGCTCTTTAATTAATAACATGCTATATTCTTTATTTATGAAAAGAATAGGCCTATTAGGGGCAGGTACAGTAGGCTCGAGCCTAGCCCAATTAATTACAGCAAGACCCGACTTAGACTTGGTTATTACTAAAGCCCTAGTCAAAGATATTTCTAAAAAACGTGCAGGCTTAGATAAAAGCCAACTAACCACAAACCCTCAAGAGGTTTTAGATAATTCTGATATTTTGGTCGAGGTCATGGGTGGTACTGGTTTAGCCGCAGAGCTTATGTTGCAAAGTTTGCAAAACGGCAAAGCAGTAGTAAGCGCCAATAAAGCAGCATTAGCAGAGCGTTGGAATGAATTCTTGCCATTTATGCAAGCTGGAAACTTATATTTTGAGGCAGCCGTAATGGTGGGTACACCGGCAATTGATATTGCTAGCCACAGCTTGCGTGGCTCTAACCCGATAGAACTACACGCAATTTTAAACGGAACTTGCAATTACATTTTAAATCAATTAGAAAATGGCGTAGATTATCAAACAGCCTTAGATAAAGCCCAAGAACTTGGCTATGCCGAGGCTGACCCCAGCTTAGATGTTGGTGGTTATGATGCAGCTCACAAATTAAATATCTTGGCCCGCTTGCTCTTTGACCCCAATATCTCTTGGAGTTCAGTTTCAAATAACACCTCGGGTATTAGCCATCTTAGCCCTAAAATAATGGCAAATGCTATTGCAAATAACGGTCGAATTAGGCTAATAGCTAGTGTTTTTCCTGAAGATGGTGCTTGGAAAGCAGCTGTGCGAACAGTTTTTTTAGCAAATGAGCACCCTATGGCTAGCACTGCTAGCAATCGCAATGCCCTTTATTTTAGAGGTGACGCTTGCGGTGAAATTATTGTTACTGGTGCTGGTGCCGGCGGTGCAGCTACCGCTAGTGGGGTTTTAGCTGATATAATACAAGCTATGAACAATATCGCAGGCCCTAGCCCACTTGCAAAAGCAATGATTGCTCCCAAACAAAATATAAAACTTTTAGAGGTAGTTTAATGCCTACCCCCAAATACTATAGTAGCCGTGACCAAGATAAAAACTTAGTCTCTTTTGAAGATGCCTTATTAAAAGGCTTGGCTCCTGATGGTGGCTTGTACTTGCCTGAGTTTATCCCTCAAATAGACCCAGCTACTTGGAAATATGCCGCCTCTATTGCTGATATTGGGGTTAATGTTTTATATGAATGGCTAAAAGATGAGATTAGCCTAAATGATTTAGAAGATATTGTTCGTGATGCCCTAAATTTTAGCGTGCCTACTGTGAAATTAAAAGATAATTTGTATGTGCTCGAGCTTTTCCACGGTCCAACCTTAAGCTTTAAAGATTTTGGTGCCCGCACAATGGCTAGGTTAATGCAACATTTTTTAAAAAAACGCAATGAAAAACGCATTATTTTAGTTGCCACCTCGGGCGACACTGGCAGTGCTGTGGCAGATGGTTTTGCTGGTATGGATAATATTAAAGTGGTTTTACTTTATCCAAAAGATAAAGTATCCGAAGTACAAGAACGCCAACTAGTTATTAAACGTAATGGCGTACAAGCACTTGCTATCAAAGGTGATTTTGACGACTGTCAACGCTTAGTTAAAGAAGCTTTTATGGATCCCGAGCTTGCGCATCTTCCTCTTTCTAGTGCCAATTCTATTAATATCGGTAGGCTTTTACCCCAATCGTTATATTATTTATGGGCAGCGGCCAATAGCAAACAAAAAGAGAATAATTTCTGTATTCCTAGTGGTAATTTAGGTAATTTAACTTCAGCTATTTTTGCATCATTAATGGGTTTAAACGTAAAACGCTTTATAGCTGCTCACAATAGCAATGACTTTTTCCCCAAGTTTTTAAATGATGAAAGCGAAGCCTTTGATTTTAAATCAACTGTTTCTACTTTGTCTAACGCCATGGATGTAGGAGCACCTAGTAATTTTGAAAGAATTTACAGTTTGATTCCAAAAGAAACGCTTTCAGATTGGCTTTGGTCAACAGTTGTAGATGATGATGCCACTGTAAAGCGTATGAAGTACTGCTATGACAATTACGAATATATCGTCTGTCCTCATACTGCGGTTGGTTTAGAAGCAGTTCAGCGTTATCGCCATGAAACTGCTGATGATACTAATTTTATAAATGTAGCAACCGCCAGTCCTGCAAAATTCCCAGAAGCTATATCTCAGGCTATTTGGCTAGACCCCCCAAAAGACCCAAGTTTAGAAGCCTTAAAAGAAAAGGAAATCAACGTTATAGAAATCAAGGCAAAACTTAAAGCCTTAAAAAGGCACTTATTAGATTTATAATAGATTGACCCTAAAAGCAAGAGTTTGAAACTTAAGCTCTTATTTAACAATATCTAAGAGCTAGCTATGTTAAATTATTAACAGATGTTTACTCCTATTCGTGTTCTGGCAAATAATGGTCCGGTAAGAGTAGAATTAGCCAGATGGAATGATCAACTAGTTGTTATAAAAAAACTCCAAAACAACTCACAAATGTTTTCTGATAGATTGCAGCGTGAAGCTGAAGTTTTGCAAAAACTCAAGCATGTTAATATTGTATCTTTGCTGTATTCTCAGGGCAATATGATTGTTTATTCTTATGTACATGGGGTCAATTTATCAGAGGCATTACAAGCAGGTGCTTTGCCTATTTCACGCAGTATTAAAATTATTATTGATGTTTTAAAAGGTTTATCTTTTACCCACAAAAACGGTATTATTCATTTTGATGTAAAACCTGGCAACATTATTGTAAGGGGTGAAAGTGCCCTAATTGCTGACTTTGGATTTGCCAAAGACCAAGCCCTTACTGCCATAACTAGCGACAATGTAATGCTAGGAACTCCTAACTATATGGCACCAGAACAATTTAGGGGTGAGCGTGATGACCCTCGTAGTGACTTATATGCTGTTGGAGCTGTGCTTTATCACATGCTAACGGGCTTTCCACCATATAGCAAGCAAGTCATTCAATTTTTAATTGGTGATAGAACTGTAGAATTAGAGCCTTTGCCACCCTCTGCTGCTCTGCTTAGTAATATTGTTTACAAGTCTCTTAGCTACTTACCAGAACAGCGGTATCAAGATGCTGATACTATGATTGAGCATCTTTCAAAAGCAATTGGTATTGCTTAAAAACAACTTAACAGGCTAAACTATTTATTGTGATTTTAGCTTTTTCTGGTGACCCATTTCTAACGGCTCGAGCCTCATCTAATAAATTCAAGGCTTTAGGTTTTAAGCCTGAAGATATCCAAGTCTTAGATGAAGATTTAAATGCTGACAAACTGTCAGAACTAACATCTCAGTCTGGTCTTTTTGGGCAAACAGCTTTGTTATTAAATTTTGATATCGCATTTAAAGGCCAAACTGGGGTAAAAGCCCGCAATGCAACTTTAAAAAGGCTCGAGCAAATCCAAAGCGATAGTTTAATAATAATTCTTGACCTCAAGGCTACTAAAGCCAGAGAAAAAATATATAAAAAAATTGGTGAATACGTGCATTACCCTAGCCCAAGATTTAGCGCCCTAAGCCACTGGATAAGAACAGAATTAAAAGCAAGCGATATTCGCTTTAGAGCAGATGTACCCGATACTTTAGCAGATATATTTGGCGAAGATTTGCCTTCTATAGCCTCAGAAATAGAAAAGCTTAAATCAATTGATAGCGAGCTATCCAGCGATGATATTCGTAAAATTACAAATAGACCAGCCTCACGTGATGCCTTTGATTTAATAGAAGCAACTGCAAGAGCCAATGCCAAAGAGTCACTGCTAATATGCCGTAGCTTAGTTGCCCAAGGTGAATCACCAGCTCGGGTTTTAGGTGCTCTTTCTTGGCAATATAATTTGGTAGCCCAAGCTCTGGCATTACAAGAAAGTCGGGCTCGAGTCGATGCAACAACAGTTGCCCAAACTTTAAAAATAAATCCTTATGTTGCCAAAAAAGCTTTTGCAATTGCCCAAAAACTAGATGAGCAGCGCCTTAAAGATATTTTAGAAATATTACTAGAAACCGACATGGCTATCAAATCTGCTAAAAATGAAATATGGGCTTTAGAATCACTGGCCTTAAAACTCTGTATTATTTTTGCAAAATAGGCTCGAGCCTAGACAAATTTTCAACTTTCCAACCCTCACTTTACACGCATCATCACCTTTTATCCTCTAATAAACAAGCTCAATTCTACTTAAACCCTCATTGCGAAAAATCTCTGCAATCCAATCCATCTTAGCTTTATCAGCTTCATCAAACAAAAACTCTGCACGCACACCATTTTGCCTATAAGCAATTAACTTAATCCTAATATCCCTATCAAGTTTGGCAATCCAACGTGCCGTTCTTATTAAATCAGCTTGTTTATCATTTTGTGTCGGGATAATAAGCAAGCGCAATTCATAAAGACGCTCTCTCTCCCAGAGATAACGAATTGAATTTAAAACAAGCTCGTTATCAAACTCCGTCAATTCACGATGTAAGCCAGCATCAAAGGCTTTGAGGTCAATCATAGTTCCGTCTGTAAACTCTAGTAATCTTTCCCAAACCTTAAGGCTTGCACTGCCATTAGAATCAATAAAAGTAGTCAGATGAGCTAATTTTGGCTCCGCTTTAATTGCTGAGAACAAGGCAATTAAAAAATCAGCTTGTAAAGTAGCTTCGCCCCCAGAAACCGTAACTCCGGAAATAAAAGGAGCCACTGGTATTATTTGAGCAATCATCTCTTCAACTGTCACAGTACGGCTAAGTGGCGTACTATCATAAGGACAAACCTGAATGCAAATATCACAATTAGTACACAGCTCTTGCTTTAGTTCAATATTAAGATTAGCAGTGACAAATAAAGCATTTTCTGGGCAAGGCTCAACACATATAGCACAGTCTATGCAATCATTAATTGTGTACGGATTATGGCAAACTTTGCAATTAAAATTACAGCCTTGTAAAAAAATAACAAAACGATTACCAGGGCCATCAACAAAACTAAATTTCTCAATATCGTTTAACTGCCCAAGGACATTCTGCATATGCTTAGCAATCATAATTTAACAGCAAAAATAAACCCAATTCTCACTCTTGAGCATTTTTCTTCCTATAAATTCTCCAATCCTTATTTACGCTTAATATCAATAGCAAAATCGCAACTCAAGACCTAACAGGTTGACGTTCTATTGTTAATACTCGCTTTGGCTTACGCTGGCTCATATGTGAGTTATCTTCTGAGCCAGAAGCAAAAACAGTACTGTTAATACGAGAGCCATCAGTTTTATATTGCTCAAGATCTGATTTGCGCACAAGATAGCCTGTTACTCTTACAAAACCATTTGAAGCAATATTAAAAGTAAAATCTCGCATACCTTGTCTAAATGCACCCCGAATTATATCCACCATAGCCATTGGATTTCGTTTGGCAGTGTCTTCGACCTTAAAAATATCACTAACCCCTGCTACAAACAGCTCATGATGCGGAGCTACTGCTGCAATATGATTAAACATATCGGGCTCATCACCAATAGGTATACGCGTGCCTGCTGAAACTTCAATATCAATATCAATGCCTGATTGAGAATGCAAAACTGCCCGACCATGGTAGCCTTCACAATATGGCATTGGCCTTTGCTCGACAAATTTAGCAATACTACGAGTAATTCTATATGAGACTTGGTTGGCATAGTCATCATGACCATAGCGGCCTTCGATATTGTTTTTTTCTAATAAAAGATTAACTGCCTCAGCCAAGCCATAAATACCATACATTGCCGAAAAACGCTCGAGCCTAATCAATCCTTCTTTGGCTAAAAAGTCATTTTCATAGAATTTAGCTTCTTCTACTAAATAGCGAATACGTGCTTCCATAAGTTCAGCATTTAGTTCGGCATAATGTGGCAAAGTAGTAGTAAAAAAGCTCTCTAAATCAGCTTTATGCCTTAGTACTACTTCTTTTAGATTTAGTCTTACAAGCGTATGAGAGCCGCCAGCAATTTTTAAAGAATTATAGCAGCTAACAGCGGCATAATCTTCGCCCAAATTTTCAACCATCATAGGGTGGTTAATAAAATGTGGCTTTGCTGATTTAAAAACAGTTTCTACCGCATCTTTTATATAATCATCTGGAGTAGCATCATCTATTTTGAAAGATATGTTTGGAACAACTTGTAATAGCTCGCGCTCGAGCCTGAGTATAGTTCTACCTATTCTAGTATCCTCGGGCCCTATATTAGTATGTACAAAGCCATCAGGCAAAATCCTATCAATAGCTATCCAAAAAAGCTTTAATTTATTGTAGAGTTCATCATCACTAACATCATCAACATATGGGGCTAAAATTTTATCCAAATCACCCAAATAAACAGGAAAGGCCGTTATTGATGGCACTTGGGTATAAATAATCAAAAGACTATTTAAAGCTTCATCTAAATTCTTAGCAGCCGCCAATTCCAAGTGCTCTGAGCCATTTTTTAAAAATAAACTGTAATCAGGTAAAATATATCTTGCTCTATATGGAGCTGGACCCTCAAATAAATCATTAATTACACCATCAGCAAGAGCTTGCTCTGCTTCCTTAGTTAATGACGGATAAGGCAATGATTCTTCAGCTAAAGCTGCCAGATAGTGCCTTCTTTGGTGAAAACTAAGGTTTGGGTCGGTAATTATCCCTTTTACTCTTCTTTTCATTTCGGACATTTGCATGCTACTGCCTCCAGATTAGTTCAGCAAAATATTGTTTTATAATAGCAAAATTAGCAGGTAATTGCAGTACCGCCCTAAAAAAAATCACTATCAGCAAATAAACTGATAGTGATTCAAAATGCTAAAACCGCTCAAATAATATTGACAACGGCTAAACTTCACCTAAATAAGCTTTTTTCATATCCTCATTATTCAAAAGCTCATTTGCTGTACCAGAGAGAACAACTTCACCTGTTTGCAATACATAGCCTCGGTCAGCAATACCAAGAGCAATATTTGCATTTTGCTCTACTACAAAAACACTAATTCCGCGCTTGTTCACTTGCTTAATGATTTCAAATATCCGCTCAACAAAAATAGGTGCTAAACCCATTGATGGCTCATCCATTAGTATTAATTTCGGGCGGCTCATCAAAGCTCTACCCATAGCGAGCATCTGCTGCTCACCACCCGACATTGTGCCACCTTTTTGATGCAAGCGTTCTTGTACTCTTGGAAAAAGGTCAAAAACATATTCCATATCTTCTTTAATACCCTTTTTATCATCACGCAAATATGCGCCCATTTCCAAATTTTCTAAAACTGTCATTTTTGGAAAAATTCTTCTATTTTCAGGAACTACTGCCATACCCCGCACAATTCTATCAGCAATGCTTAGGTTATCAGCCCTCTCTCCTCTAAAGTACATTTCTCCCGTAGAAACTTTTACAATACCCAAAATTGCTTTTAGGGTTGTAGATTTTCCAGAGGCATTGCCTCCTAATAAGCAAACCATTTCTCCAGGGTGAATAACCATATCAACATTATGTAAGGCTCTAATCGCGCCATAATGGGTAGTTACTTTTTTTAATTCCAGGAGCTTTTCTTTATTTTCAGACATTATTCTAAGCCCCCATCTTTTTTTGCTTTATCATCATCAGTTGCTTTTTTTCCTAAATACGCTTCTATCACTTCTGGGTTATTAACCACATCTTTATAGTCACCCTCGGCTAGTTTTTTACCATAATCAAGCACAACCACCCGATCACTAATTTCGCCAACCAAGTTCATTTTATGCTCAACAAGTAAAATTGTATAACCACCCTCATCACGCATACGCTTAATAATTTTGGTCATCTCTATTGTTTCTTTAGGGTTCATACCAGCACTCGGTTCGTCTAGTAATAGCAACTTAGCTCCAGTCGCCATGGCTCGAGCAATTTCCGATCTACGCCTATTGGCGTAAGAGAGCACAAGCACTGGTTGATATAGTCTAAAACTCATTAATCTGGGCCCAAAAAAGGACAGCTTTTCAAGAGCAAATTTACGCATTTCCTCTTCTTCTTTTTTATAAGCTGGCGTGCGTAAAATAGCCTGAAGCCAGTTTGACTTCAATTTATGATGCTGTGGTATTAAGATATTGTCCATTATCGACAAATTGGTAAACAAACGTAAATTTTGAAAAGTACGTGCAATACCCATATCAACAATTTGACTAGGTTTTTTACCAACCAAGCTTTGACCCTGAAATCTAACATCGCCAGAATCAGGGGTATAAACTCCTGTTATTAAGTTAAATAGAGTTGTCTTACCAGCACCATTTGGACCAATTACTGAGATAATCTCGCCCTCGTTAACATTAAAGCTAACATCAGTCATAGCCTGCAAGCCACCAAATGATTTATTTAAATTACTAATCTCGAGCATAGCCATAGTTAATCCTCCTCCACATCAGAGGTATTAGCAGCTCCACCTGGCCTATTAAGCTCTGGATTAGATAGCCAAGCATCTTGCTTGCGTTCTTCTTCTGTAGGTTGGTCAAGTCTTTCCCTAAAGACCCACGCCCAATTAAATTCGGCACGCCCAACCATGCCATCTGGCCTAAAGACCATAATAATAATCAAAAGAATGCTCAAGAATATAGCCCGCATACCAAAACCTCTAAATTCACCTTGCATAATCCCTAAGCTAGGTGCTAGTAGTGCCAAAACAACAGTAGCTACTCCAGCTATTAAAAAGAGGTAAAAGGCCGGTATAATCTTGGGCCGCGATCGTCTTATTGTTCTAAAAATATAAATGGCTAATGCAGTTAAAAGTAGTATTACTCCTATAGCGAGTATCCAAGTAGTTATTAAATAAGACTGCTCGAGCGGATCCCCATATTGCCGTACAAAGACAACTAAAGCAGTACCTAATAAAACTCCAGTTATAGAACCAGTTCCACCAACAGAAAGAGCTACTAAAAAGAAAAAGGTAAGAGTAAATAAAAAGCTATCCAAGCGGGCACCACCCAGCCAACTAACCCATAAACCACCAGCAATACCTGCAAAAAATGAACTAACCACAAAGCCCAGCACCTTATGATAAGCAAGGTTTACACCCATTGCCTCAGATGCTATTTCATCTTCACGGATTCCTTCCATAGCTCTGCCAAAGGAACTATATTTAAGCTTAGAAATAACATAGATAGTAATACCTAAAAATGCAAAGGTCCACCAAACGCTTTTACCAAATTCAGTAGGCACACCGCTAAAACCAAGTGCACCATTAGTAATTGGTGAAAAGATTCTGGTTGAGGCCGTAAGCCTAATTATTTCACCAAAACCAAAAGTCACAATTGCCAAATAATCTCCACGTAAGCGTAAACTCGGTATACCCACAATCAGACCAACTACAGAAGCCATTAAGCCACCCAATAATATTGCAACTAAGAATCTAAGCCATAATGTCTCATCGGTTGTAAAAGCTGTTAGACCAATTGCATTAAAGAAGTTATCGATACTAAGACCTACAGTAAAAGGTGTCATAGAACTTCTACCAGAGGCTAAGATTTTTTCTCTCTTATCATCGCTTAAAATCAGTAAAGCAGTAGTGTAACCACCAATAAGCATAAAGCCATGATGCCCTAATGATAAAATACCCAAAGTACCATTAACCAAATTCAAACTAACAGTTGCTATACCCCAAATTGCAAATAGTGCCAGTGCCGAGCCTAGCTTAACACTGCCTAAACTGGTCAAAATCAATAAGGCAACAGCAACTAAAACAGTAGCAAAAATTGTTAAGAGGATATTACGATTACGATTGGGTTGAACAATATGTTTTGTATCTTGCATCAAACCTTCTCCGACAAGTCTTCGCCGACAATACCACTTGGGCGAATAAGTAGAACAATAATTAGTAAAATAAAGGCAAAGGTATCTTTAAATTCGGTAATTCCCTGAAACTCTGCCGTCTTAGGAAATATTGCCGTCATAAAATTTTCCATAAAACCAATTATCAAAGCACCAATTACCGCCCCAGGTAAACTACCAATACCACCAATTACTGCTGCGGCAAATGCTTTAATGCCTGGTAAAATACCCATAATTGCTGGCTGATTAAGGCTACCAAAGTTTAAACCCCACATTGCACCACCAGCGGCCGCCAGCATTGAACCTAATAAAAATGTAGTTGCTATAACTTTGTTTACGCTGATACCCATCATCTGAGCAACCTCGGCATCTTGAGCAGAGGCACGCATAGCCTTGCCCAAACGCGTACGGGTTACAAAAAGTGTAAGTATCACTACTAAAATAACTGAGATTAAAGGAATCGCAAATGAAAGCATTGTGGTTCTAACGGTACCATCTCCTACTGCAAATACCATTCTGTTGCGTAAAAAGGTATCGGGCCTAAAAGGAGTTTGGCGATTTGTAAAAACTAGCAACCCAAAATTTTGCCAAAAGAATGATACCGCGATCGCGGTAATAAGCAATGAGTTTCTAGGAGCTGTACGCAATGGTGAATAGGCAATTTTATCAATTACTATCCCTAAAACACCGGTTAATAACATGCTAAAAACCAGCGCAACAAAAAAGTTTACGGTAGTTTGGCTTAGTAAATAAGTAGCTAAAACAAAAGCAAAAGCTCCTGAGGCTAAAACAACAGGATCCTTTAGCTTGCCACGCCAGAGTTCGATTATTTTCATAAAGCCAAAAGCAATAAAGATACTCCAAATTACAGCGGCATATAAAGGATAAGGTGAAAAGCTAAATAGATAATAGGTAAAAAACGCACCTACCATGAACACTTCTCCGTGTGCAAAGTTTATGAGCCTAATTATGCCATATACCATAGTGTAGCCCAAAGCAATAAGTGCATAAAGACTGCCTAGTTTCAGGCTTTCAAGAAAAGCCCTAATAAAATATGCGCTTGAAAAACGATCATGCACAGTGCCCAAATAAATAATTCGACCGACGACGATTGCCAAAATTGCCAAAACAAGCAACCAAGGAATCCAATTGATTGTTTTTTTGACTTTAGTAGATTTAGAAGCCAATGAGAGTCACCCCAAATAATAATTGATTTAATTTGCACCAATAGCGCAAGCTGCATTCTAACCTAAAAAAGCCATAAAAGTGCAATATTATACGAAACTCTTATAAATTATTAGCAAGTTGTCAGTTTTGCTTGGTTTTTTGTTAAAAAAAATACTTTATTATAGAAACCGTGAAAAACACTTGAATTTTATGCAGCAAATATGGTTACACTATTAAAATGTATAGTTCTAATTTGCGGGAACTGGGAGAAACTGGCTTACAGGTATCACGAATTGGCTTAGGTCTAGCTGCATTAGCAAGGCCAGGTTATGTAAATATTGGCCACGGTGATGACCTAAAACACAACTACGATATTGACATAATGCAAGCTAATACCAATGCGGTACTTGATTGTGCCTTAAAACAAGGCGTGCGTTATTTTGATTTAGCTCGTTCTTATGGTTTATCCGAGGCATTTTTGAGTGCTTGGTTAAAATCTCGGTCATTGGCTGATGAAGATTTAAGTATTGGTTCTAAGTGGGGATACACCTATACCGCAGGTTGGGAAGTAAATGCTAAGATACACGAAGTCAAAAAACATTCTTTAGATAATTTAGAAAAGCAATTCAATGAAACAATAGGCTTATTAGATAAGCACTTAGATATTTATCAAATACATTCAGCGACCATTGAATCTGGGGTATTAGAAAATAACAGGGTTTTAGATAAGCTTGCAGAACTAAAAGAAAATGGTCTATTTATTGGTTTATCAAGCAGTGGACCCAAGCAATCTGAGACTATAGAAAGAGCTTTGAGAATTGAGTATGCGGGTAAAAAACTCTTTGATACAATTCAGGCTAGCTACAATATGCTCGAGCCTAGTGCCCAAAATAGCCTAAAACTAGCTAAAAGTGAGGGTTTAGGAATAATAGTTAAAGAAGCCCTAGCTAACGGCCGACTAACTACCCGTAATCATGCACCGGCATTTGCAGATAAACTAAAATCCTTAAGACAGCAATCTTTCCGACTAGGCACAACAGTCGATGCTTTGGCAATTACTTATATACTAAGCCAACCTTGGGTAGATACAGTTTTAAGTGGCGCAGCCACTGTAGAGCATCTAAAATCAAATATGATGGCATTAGATATAGAAATTGATGATATTGCTCTTAACGCTCTAAATATCGCCGAAGCCCCAGAATTATATTGGTCCATTCGTAGCAATATGATCTGGAATTAAATTAGCTAATAAAATACTATTAAGTCAATTACATTTTGGGCCGATAGTTGGGCTATTGCAAATTAATTATTAGAAAAATCGGTTCACCTTCAATTACCTCAAAAGAA
>CAMZLP010000097.1 GCA_947311535.1 uncultured Deinococcota bacterium
AACTAGACAACTCCAATTGGAAAGAAGATAATAAAAAAAGGAGTTAAAAAGATGAAAAGAAGATATAGAAACCATAGTTCGACATTTAAAGCTAAACTCAAGTAAATAAAAGTCGGTTTTATCAGATATCAAGTAATTTACCTTGTTTTCTCGCTTTATTTCTATTTTTCATTCAATCTTCTTTATTAAACTGGAGTTCACTTGTACTAGATAATATTCTATCTCAAAACTCAGATTATTAAGATTTAATTAATAGTGTTTACCCAAACTAGAGACAATTGTAACTATTTTTTTATTGAAATCTTTTACTAATATTGTCGCGTAAAGTTCAAGTTGGTTCTAAGGCTTTACATATTTCAAAGGAGGTATTTATTATGAATACCGTGAAGGTTGTTTTTTTTCTGCTAGCACTATCTTTTGCTTGTGTATGGGCTCAAGATACTAATGTCCAAGTTGGTCCCGATGGTGTATCTGTTCAGACTGATGGTGTATCTGTTCAGTTTGGTACTAATGGAATATCTGTTCAGACTAATGATAGCATTTTTGAAAGTGCTTCTGATGGTGGCATATCGTTTGTAAATGACAATATGAGGTCTAATATTGCTTCTAATGGTCAGACTATCACCATTGTAGGTGATGGAAACCAGCTGACTGTGACAGGCTCGAGCCCAACGTTTTCTTTAACAGGAGATAACAATATTATAATTGTAGAGGGTCAAGTGGGTATGTTGTCTGTTGTTGGTGATGACAATGAGATAAGGCTTCAGAAAGTTACTACTCAGGTTGATTGTGTGGGAGACGGTAACAAGCTGCTGTTTCCTAGAGATGGGAATCTTAGAGTTTCCAATGTCGGTAATAATACCATAGGCGAATAGCTTCCTATCAGGTGACAAATTGAGGGAAATATAACCCTCAAAAATAATGATATTGGATTGTAAACCAATGTTATAAGACAAAATAATTGTAGTTTTGAGTTGAGCAAATCTAAAACTGCCAAAGTATTTTAAAAAGTATTTTGGCGGTTTTAGATTTTACTAGAACTACTAGGATGTTATTTTATGGGAATTTTAGTCGTGTTAGATTAATTTAACTATATTTTAGGTTTAATCTTTTTTAATTATTAAATATAGTTATTTTTGCATCTAATTTGCTAAGCCATGCATATCTAATAATAGGAGGTAGGAAAAATGAAAATAAAACAAAACCTACTATTAGCCGCTATTACCTTAATAGCAACAATCACAAACCTTGCAGCAGCCCAAGCTGCCCCAAGTGATTTACAAGTCCGTTATAGTGCCACACTTGGTCACTATCTAACCGCAGCAAACGGTATGACCTTATATACCTTTGCCAAAGACCAAGCAGGTGTTAGTAATTGTAATGATGGCTGCGCTGCCAAGTGGCCGCCTTTTACGGTAATGGCTGACAGTGTGAATGTAGCAGCATTAAATATTCCGGGTGAATTTTCTATAATCACTCGTAATGATGGCAGCAAGCAAGTTGCTTACAACGGTCTACCGCTATACTTTTGGATAAATGATAAAACCGTTGGCGATACAACTGGCCAAGCTGTAAAAGATGTCTGGTTTGTAGCCAACCTAAACCCAACTGTGCAAGTTTTGGCAACTGCCAATAATGGCAAAATCTTAGTGGGCCCAAGTGGCATGACGCTTTATACCTTTGATGCTGATGAAGCCGACAAATCAAATTGTAATGGCGGTTGTGCTGCCAAGTGGCCACCATTAATGTTTGCAGGCAATAGCCTAGAAAGTGGCCAAGGCGTAATGGCAGAATTTGAATTAGGCACTATTGAGCGTGCTGATGGTGGCACACAAGTGACCTATAATGGCAAGCCTTTATACTATTGGTTCAAAGACCATAGTGTAGGCGATACTACCGGCAACGGTGTAAAAAACGTTTGGCATATAGTCAACCCCTAAGACTATTTTAGAAACTATTTTTCAAAGGCCTTGAGATGATAAGCTCAAGGCCTTTAGCTTTATTTGTAATATATAGACTAGCAGAACATGTTTTTAAGAGCTTTTTGGGTACTTAGAAGAATCTGAGGGAAAATTGACAAATAAGAAACCATGACGTATACTTTATTTAAAATAGCCCGTCAATATTTTAAAAGGAGCTAGATGATGAATACAAAACTAACCCTAAGGCTTGATGACAGCTTAATAGCTTCAGCAAAAGAGTATTCTGCCCAGACTGGAAAATCGGTTTCAAAAATCGTCTCTGATTTCTTTGTTATTATCAAAAATGAGAAATTAAAAGATGCTAATTTGACTTCTCCGACGGTTCAATCACTAAAGGGCATATTAAAAGACAGAGAACTTAGCGAAGCTGACTACAAAAAATATTTAGAAGATAAATATCTATGAGGGTGCTGTTTGATACCAATATAGTTTTAGATCTTTTATTGGATCGACAGCCATTTTCTGAACATGCTAGCTACCTAATGACAATGGTCGAACGTTCAGAAATCAGCGGTTTTCTGTGCGCCACAACTGTTACAAGAATTTACTATCTTTTGACAAAGGGCTTAGATAAGAAAAAAGCCAAGGCTAGCGTTAATACTCTAACGGCTTTATTTGAAATAGCAGCGGTTAATCGTCTGGTTATCGAAAAAGCCTTAAGCTCCAAATTTAATGATTTTGAGGATTCTGTTTTACATGAATCCGCCAGACATGCGGGGTTAGAGTACATAATTACAAGAAATATAAAAGACTTTAAGCACGCCCAAATACCGGCGTTTACTCCTATTGAATTTTTGAATATGCTCGAGGCTTTGGGCTAAAAAAGTAAATTTAGCATTAATTCAAATTAAACCATCATTTCAAACTTTAAAATATTTAAAAACAGATGCAAAATAATTATAAATTGGGTATAGTACTTAATAGCTGTGAGCTTCTATTTGGCAGCGGATAACAAAATGCTTAAGATCTTGTAAGATAAAGAGAATGATACTGTTGGTGTTGAATCATATTTAAAACTGCTATTTTAACTAGTTGAAAAAAAGAGCTTATTTCGTAACGTTTTGTGATGCTCTAAAAAGACGGGTGAAGATTAGAAGAGGATATGTATTACTGGGTTTATTCTAATCAAGCAGCTTAGTATTTAGGATAGAAAGGGAAATATGAATAAGAAAACACTTATGTCTTGGAGTAGTGGAAAAGATAGTGCATGGGCATTGTATAAATTACAACAGAATCCAGAAATTGAGCTATTAGGTCTTTTTTGTACGGTTAACAAAGAGTTTGACCGCGTAGCCATGCACGGTGTAAGAGCTGAGCTTTTAAAAAAACAAGCCAAGAGTGTTGGTCTTCCGCTAGAAATCATTGAAATACCCTATCCATGCAGTAATGCTGAATATGAAAAAATAATGGGCCAATTTGTTGAACGAGCAAAGAGCGATAATATTGACTACTTTGCATTTGGTGATTTATTTCTTGAAGATGTACGTAACTATAGAGAAGAAAAGTTAAAAGGCTCCGGAATTAAACCCATTTTTCCTATTTGGGGTATGCCTACGGACAAGCTCTCACGAGAAATGATTAGTAGTGGCCTTAGAACGGTGATTACATGTGTAAACCCCAAGCAAATTCCAGAAGAATTTGTTGCTAGGGAGTTTGATGAGAGTTTTTTGGATTCGTTACCTAAAACCACAGATCCCTGTGGTGAAAATGGGGAGTTTCATAGTTTTGTTTTTGATGGTCCAATGTTTAAAGAGCAAATAGAAATCTTTATAGGAGATATTGTTCATCGTGATGGCTTTGTGTTTGCTGATGTTTTAGCAAAACCAAAGTAATACCAAAGTAATACCAAAGTTGATAAGCTACTTCTTTTATAAAAACTATTTCTCAACTTGTTTTTTGCATCAATTATTCAAATAGCATTTTCATGACTATTATAAAATTCTAAAGTTCTTAAACCTATATTAAAGCTAGTGTTTGTAAACTATAAGATGATAGACTTGAAACTAGAAAATACTCAAAATTGCTTGC
>CAMZLP010000098.1 GCA_947311535.1 uncultured Deinococcota bacterium
GTTGATTGGAGTAAAAGAGATGATGTAAGAGCAAAATTAAGATTAACAGTAAAGAAAATATTAATGCGTTACGGTTATCCACCAGACTTGGCAAAAATGGAGGCAGATAGAGTTTTACGACAAGGCGAAGCATTAGCAGAAATGTTTTCATTAGAAAATTAGAGTTATGAAAAGAGATTAGAAAATATATAACAAACCGTTGCAGCTGACATTTTTCCGCTCCAAAATTACTAGCATGGGGTTAGCCTTCTTAAATGTCTATGCATATTATCATAAACTCTTATGCATAGACTGTGGAGGCAATATGAGAACAACTAATCCTAGACTTACCTGAGAATCTGCTCAATGAGGCCATGAAGCTCACAAATACCAAACACCAAGACCGCTGTTATTGTCAAAGCCCTAGAAGAATTGATTAGAAAATCAAAGATTTCAGGCATAAAGAAGTACAGAGGAAAAATTGATCTGGATATAGAACTTAATAAAATCAGAGATCGGCATTGATGGATATTTTGGTTGATACGTCAATATGGATTGATTACTTCAGAGGTGGCGATAACTATTACTTCAATACTTTATTAGCATACACAGCTTCTACCATAGCTTTCCAAGCAGGATTTAGACCGTACGGCGTACCATCATCAGACATAATAGCTGGGTCGTTTAGCCAATCAAGTTGAATAAGCCCACCTTTATTGTCAGAAGAAGATGCTGAGTAAAATACTACATAGCTATCAGCTTTATCCAGTGCTCTCTCTAGTGTGGTTTTCATATCATTAAGCCCAACGGAGTTAGTAGTATCAAATTCTGGATAAGCCACGCTAACCAAAGGCTCGTTAGAAACCATAAAGTCTACATTCACTTCATCTGCCCAGCTAGCACGCTCTGCTTGTGGCAATATCCAGTGCTGCGTGGCATCAACTGCATTATTAGTAGCATTTGATGCGATACTGTGTTTTCGCCAGTTATAGGCATCATTAAAATGTGCTTGGGTTCGCAAGCGATAGTCTTCGCCCATGTCGTGGAGGCTAGCCTGATGAGAAAGCCCCTGCTTAAAGCCGAGAAACATAGCACTATTCCATTCATGCTGACGTTCTAAGCCTACATTGACTACAACAGGGTGACCATTAATACCAGTATCGGCTTCTATATGTCCCTCAACTGGCGAATGATAATAGAGCACATCTATGGTCGGATACTCAGATATCATCGCTTCCATAATTTGCTTAAATCGTGCGCTTATTTTGGCTGAGTGTTCTACAAAGTTGTAATTTGGGTTTTTATAAGCGTTGTCGTCAAACCATTCGTTACCGTGCTTATAGTTATGCATCTTATAGCTTTCTAGATCATAAGGTTCATCATCATAAATGATGCCACTAAAGCCTAAGTCTTTAGCTACTTTGGCCAAAGTTTTGAAGTTGGCTATAACATTATTCCAAATAGCATCATCCCAAAAATCGCCCGGAAAATGCATGTGTACGGCTAGAAAATTTGATTTTGTTGGATATAAATCTTTTACATCCTTAACTTCATTCCAAATATAGGCATAAGAAAGTAGCGGAGCGTTGGGCTCCATTAGCCTGTTGGTATAAGAGTTACCAACCATAGTGAATCCAGAAAAAGGCAAGCTATTTATATAGGCAGCTCTGGTTGCAAAATTGCCGGCCATGCTTGGTTGCCAGTGGCCTTTTTGATGCAAAATGAGCTGTTTTTTGCTATACCACTGAGTCATATCACAGTAGTCTATGGCTACGTTAGGATCGCTATCGCATTTATATCCATAGTCGGCTATAGGATTCACAACTTGTATACCGTTACCATGATTATAAGGGTCATCACTGCCCTGCTCTAGCGCTACATCATGTGCTGCTGGCGCTGGTGTTGTCTTAAAAGTGTATTCCATCAGGGCATCTAATGGCTTGAGTATGCCTTGCATTTGATCATAAGGTTTATTGCCTTTAGGATAGTTATGATCTGCGTTTTCTACAATCTGCCAATCCTTTTGATTTGCAGCTATGGAATCGAGTAAATAGTATTCTGTTAGGGTAATACGTGGGTCGCTGTCATTAACCGCATTATTGCCACCTGGGCCGTATTGTTGCATAATGACATTGGTATTAGCAGGCAAATTTTGCATTTCTGCTTTGTTAAGATTATAGGCAAAATAACCTTCTAGTACCATGATAAACCTACCGTTTGCACCATAACCTTTATCTGAGAAATATTTTAATATATTAAAGCTATAGCCGCCGCCCAAAGAGTGCCCAATTACCCCTATGCGGGTGGTATCTATTTTGGGGAGTATGCCGTTGGCGTTATCTAAGATTTTGTCCATATTGGCAAAAACACTATCCCAAGCATGTTTGGCATAAATCACATAGTAGCCATGGCTGGCAATAAATTTCAAAAGAGATTCATAGTCATTAGCATCATTACTGCCGTAGCCCGAAGCAAAAAAGACAACTGGAACTTTTTCACCATCTGGAATATCTGTTGGGAAATAGGCACGGGTCATACCAGCTGCTACTTCATCGTGATAGTCTATGGGATGTCCACCAGCTGAGCCGTAGTCACCATTTACGGTAAAATTGTCAACAGCTTCTACATTAGAAGAATTGTGGAAAAATAAGCGCACCTGATAGTTGCCTGCTGGCATTGGTTTTTTGTCTGAGCTAAGGGCTGTTGTGCCATTACTTACCCAATTCCAAGCAATAACATTGCCCCAATCATTATTTGCAGCTTTATGATAGATGCCTACCCAATCTTGATCACCTGATAGTTGCCCACTGACCGTGACCGAGACTTCCTCATTTACGCTGTACTGGTTTTTTAAAGTGGATAAGGCGGCATCTTCTGCAAAACTAGCCGTAACAGTCAGATTAGCCTGAATATTGGTATCTGTTCGAGGATTATCTAATGAATCATCACTCCAGCTAAGAAAGTGATAACCAGCATTTGCAATCGCAGTAACTGGACTACCATCTGAACCAGCTGCTACAGTTTGGGGTGAGCTACCATTGATGCTGCCATGTGCTCCTGCGTTGTAAGTGAGAGTGTAATTGATGCTAGCATTTCCTTCGCAGGCGACAATTGTTAATAATGAAAGAAGTGTAAGTAATATTTTAAAATATTTCATAATTATTTCCTTTAAATCTCGATTACCAGTAGATAAAAGGTAAAAAAAGACAGGAGATTAGATATGTAAAAATACATACTATTCTCAAGTGATAGTATATAAATTAAAATTAGAGTTGTATGAAATATGACTTAGACAGGCTCGAGCCTATTCTACACACCCTTTGGCAACTCCAGTTCAATTTTATCATTAGGCTTAATTAAAGCGGCTTTTAAAACAATAGCCATAACCTAAGCTTTTTTAAACAAATTGCCAGAAAAATAAAACTCTTAATAATGCTATTAAAATTAATATTTTCTTTATGCCAAATTTATAACGCTGGCAGTTCTAGCAGATTCATAAGCGGCAAGAGCTACTTTTAGAGCTTGGTAGCCATCATTAAAACTGATTGCTGCTTCTCTATCTTCTTTTATACTGTCAAAGAAGTTAGCCATCATAGTTTTAGTAGAATCACTGCCCCAGCCAATCCAATTAGCGTTAATATCGCTCTTTTTGCTGTATTGGTTTAAATGCTGAGCAAAAGCGTCCACCTCTACTGTGCCTTTTTCGGCAATTAGTTCCATTTTTAAATGTCCCCAAGTAGGATAAGCTGCTTCTGGTCTACTCCATGAGGCATCAATAGTAGCAATTAAGCCATTGTTAAATTCTAAACTAACTAAGCCAGCGGTATCTATATCGGCATCTTTTACAAAGGGGTTTTCTATTTCTGCATAAACTGTGCTTACTTCTGAGCCTGTGAACCAGCGTAATAAATCAACAATATGCACGGTGTGGTCCATTACTGCACCACCGCCAGCTAAGCTTTTATCAGCAAACCAAGCTCTGTGCCTACGAGGGATTTGGGCATGGTTGATGCCGTTTACGGCGTAGAGGCTTCCTAATTGGTTTTGCTCGAGCATATCCTTAATCTTTACAATACTAGGGTCAAAACGCATCGGGAAGGCAGTCATAAACTTTAAATTCTTGTCTTTTACCAATTTAGCAATTTCTTGAGCGGCTTCTAGGCTAACCTCGACAGGCTTTTCACATAAAATATGCACGCCGGCATTGGCTGCTAATTTTACATCTTGCAAATGCCTGCTGTTCTCCGAGCAAATAATAACAGCATCTAGGTTCTGGGCTAATAGCTCTTCATGGCTGGTAAAATGCTTTATATTATATTGCTTGCCAGCAGCCTGGCCACGTTCTAAATCAGAATCAGAAAAACCTACAAAGTCAATATCTTTATTAGCTATTAGGTTGCTGGCAAAGTCATCAGCATGGACATGGGCAAAGCTCATTATTCCTACACGCATATTATTTACCTCCCAAATAAACAGGTTTGCCGCTTTGCAATGATTCTTTGGCAGCTAGGGCTAGTTCAATTGCATTGAGTGCGTCTTGAGGGCTAACATCAAATTCAGTTTTATTGATTAAAGCATCATAAAAGTGCTGTATTTGGGTAGCATAGGGGCTTTGATTTAATACACTCTGTGGTACAGCTACGGCAGGTACGTCTTTGTTTTCAGCTTTTAAGATAGGTTTTATACTGTTGGCATCACTCATTTTCCATTCGATTACCCCATCACTACCGGCAATATCCAAGCTGGTTGTAAAGCTACCATGCGGATAAGCCCAGCCGCCATCAATTATTGCCATAGCGTTATTTTCAAATTTAATTGTAATAAGGGCATAGTCAGCAGTTATTTCTGGGTTTTTAGATTTTATGCTTTGGGCATAAACTCTTTTGGCTTTGCCAGCTAGCCACAGTGCATAGTCAATGTCATGAATTAAAATATCCATAATTATCCCACCCGAGCGGTTTTCATCGGCATACCAGTTTTCAAAACCATGTGGCATATAGCCCATGCGTTTTAATCTCATTACGCCAATCTCACCAATTGCCCCAGCGGATATTTGCTCTTGGGCTTTGCGATACATCGGGAAGAACCTGACAACTTGGGCAATAAATAAGCGGACGTCATTTTCCTGGCAAACGTCAATCATCTCTTTAGCATCTTTTGGATTGAGAGCAATTGGCTTTTCGCAAATTATATCTTTACCCGCTTTGGCAGCCTGCACGGTGAAATCTTTGTGTAAATCTGTGGGTATGCAGATGTCAATAATGTCAACATTATCCAAAAGCTCTTGATAGCTAGAAAATTCTTGCAAATTATTGTTTTTAGCTAAACTAGTAGCAGTTTTTGGATCTATTGAAAATAAACCGACTAATTCAGCATCAGTATGCTGCCA